>JBAYGM010000020.1:0-11229 GCA_041666705.1 Candidatus Altimarinota bacterium
CAATCGCGTCTTATATTCTCACATCAATAAAATAATTAAATTTTTCAATCTCCGAATTGTTATTTACGATCCCAACTCTCCTTTTAACACGGAAAGAACGATTTTTGATTGTGAAAAAATATTACTACCACTCAAAATTGGAGTCCTGAAAAATGAAATGTTTGCCTGTATTGATGATGATAATTGCATACCAAACTCCTGTCTTGCAAAAAGGGGTCTTTATCCGACAACGCTGGTCAACAACCCTGAATTAAAAAACAACACATCGACAAAAATAACATCGCGTGAATTAGTGCTAATGAAAGACAAAACGATAGAACTTTTGTATTATCCCAACAGCCAAAGGGTACACCCACTACCAATCAGAACCATATCTATACTATCCGGAACCGTTAAGGTATGCATTAAAAATGAATGTTACACCTTAAGCCATGGAGAAAAACTCAATTCGTACGCAAATATTAGTCACAAGATAACAGCCCTAACCGACTCCAAAATTAATTGCTCTCTGTATAATGTTTAGATAAGACACATAACCCACCGATGAATAACAAACTCAAAGAAAACGACAAGCAATACCCGACTATTTCAATTATTATACCGACATTTAACCGCGCTGAATTTATCGCAGATACGGTGCTCAGCTTTATTAACCAGGAATACCCAAAAGATAAGTATGAAATAATTGTTATTGACAATAATTCCTCTGATGACACAAAAACCATTATTCAAACACAATTTAAAAATACCGAACCCAAAGTCAAATACCTTTTTGAAAAACGCATTGGAAATCATTACGCACGCAACAGCGCCGCCAAAACTTCACAAAGTGAGATATTATACTTTGCAGATGACGATATTCTCGCCGACAAATTATTATTGAGTGAAATTATAATACCGTTTATTTTTGATAAAAACGTCGCCACGGCGACCGGCCGAATTCTTCCAAAATGGAGTGAGGAACCACCGGCATGGGTTAAAAAATATCTTCACAATAAATATTTAAGCATTCTTGATCCTCCAGAAAGTTTCTTTATCAGCAGAAATATCAATTTCTTATATAGTTGCCATCAGGCGGTACGTCGTGATGTTTTTTTTACCGTGGGAGGATTTAACCCAGAATCCTTTGGAACAAAATATTTGGGAGACGGTGAAACAGGATTAAATATCAAAATAAAAAAATTAGGCTATCTTTTTGGTTATAATGGGAAGTCTGTTTCTTACCACATAATGCCCAAAACAAGATTTACACAAAAATACCTCAATAGACGCTTAGGTAATTCTGGATTTTCACAAGCATACACGGATTTCAGAAAAAGAAACTACGCCGGAACGCAAATTTTTTTAATGATAATAAAGACAACTTTTATCTATCTCCCCTTCGTATACATTGTTAATATTATTAACCTTATTAAATACAGAGATATAAATATTTCGCGCTTTTTTGTGGCCCATGGATACTATTACAAAAACAACTTAAAATACTGCTTCTGGTTGTTATTCGACAAGACATGGCGGAAATACACGTTAAAATCGGACTGGACAAAAAACGAAAATGACTTCTATGATGCAATCAATAAACGTATCTAGATCATAATTATGCACATCCATATTGTTTGTTACGAAGATATTGATGCCTGGATTTTAGGCAAGTTTGCTAAAAAATTGCGCGATGAATTGCTCGGACTTGGTGTTCAATGCGATATCGGAAAAACACCAGACCCACTGGCAGATATTAATCATCACATTTCATATTTCTTATATGACGGAAAAAAAACCTCCATCGACACCATAATGATCACGCATGTTGATTGCATTCAAAAGGTTATACAAATCAAAAACCAACTAAATAATGCCAAAATGGGGATCTGTATGTCCAAAGAAACTACCAATCAACTCATAGAAACCGGAATACCAAAAGAAAAATTGTGCTACATCAATCCGGCTCAAGATGGATTAATCAAGCCACGAAAACTAATCTTGGGGCTAACCCATAAAACCCACCATGATTTTCGTAAAAATCCTTATGATATCCTGAAAATATGTGATGCCATAAATCCCACGGATTTCGCTTTTAAAATAATGGGAAGTGGCTGGGACAAAATAATAGAAAAAATGCGCACAAAAGGCTTTAGCGTGGAATACTATGATCATTTTGATCGAGATATTTATTGTAATCTTATGCCGTCACTTGATTATTATGTTTATTTTGGTTTTGATGAGGGATCGATGGGCTATTTGGATGCTTTGGCGGCCGGTATTAAGACAATCGTCACTCCGCAAGGATATCACTTGGACACAGAACACGGCATAACACACCCGGTTAAAAACACAGAAGACATAGTCGCCGTCCTTCAAAAAATCGCTATCGAAAGAAAATTAATCACTGATTCAGTTAGTGATTGGACATGGGAAAAATACGCCAAAAATCATCTGAACATTTGGCAACGACTAATTGATAACAAAAACTTCTCTATCGATCTTACTGGTAATACACGAGAAAACAAATTGGCGGCATTTTTTATTAAGACGAAACGACTATTGTTTTATTTTTTACGACCGCTTACTGTGACAGCATTCCTTTGGTCTATTACGCCAAAATTCCTCAAGGATTATTACAAGAAGAATTATTTTCGCTCATCTTAAACCGGACTAGCAATGATCAATATTATCAAAAACGGAAGTACAGTCATGGCTTACATTATTACAAAAAATCATACGGAATCTGGCACAAATTTTATTACTCCAAATGATTTCTCTCAACAACTGGCCTACATGGGTCACAAAAAAGGACACAAAATTGTTCCCCACATTCATAATCCTGTTCACAGAGACGTCAAAATGACACTTGAAGTACTTTTTATCAAAAAAGGAAGTGTAAAAATAGACTTTTACGATGATAATAGAAATTTTCTCCAAAACCAAACGCTGTATCAGGGCGATACTATTTTACTTGCTTCCGGTGGTCATGGATTTGAGGCACTGGAAGACCTAGAAATGATTGAAGTAAAACAGGGACCCTACGCCGGTGACGCGGATAAAACAAGGTTTGATCCAGTAACAAAGAATGACATTAAATTAGAAAAACACTGACATGATTCCGGTCAATAAGCCCATTATTTCAAAAGAGGCCAAGGAAAACGTCCAGGAGGCAATCGAAAGCGGCTGGATTTCTTCGGCGGGAAAATACGTTGATCGGTTTGAAAAGGCTTTTGCCGAATATCTTTCAATACAAAATGCGATTGCTGTTTGTAATGGTACCGCCGCCTTGCATGTCGCATTGGCAACATTAAAAATTGGACCTAGCGACGAAGTAATCGTCCCCGCTTTTACAATGGGCTCCACGTGGTTATCGGTAATGTACACAGGAGCAAAACCCGTTTTTGTCGACTGTGAAGCCGATACGTTAAACATTGATCCCCTTCTTATAGAACAAAAAATTACAAAAAAAACTAAAGCTATTTTACCGGTACACATTTATGGCCACCCCTCAGATATGGATCCGATATTGGAAATCGCAAAAAACCATAATCTTTTTGTCGTTGAAGATGCCGCGGAGGCACACGGCGCGGAATATAAAGGAAGAAAGTGCGGAACCATGGGTGACATCGGAATTTTTAGTTTTTACGCCAACAAAATAATTTCTACCGGCGAGGGTGGTATGGTGGTAACCAACAATAATGAGTTGGCGGAAAGAGCGCGAAAACTGAAGGATCTTTTTCACTCATCTAAAAAACGTTTTATTCACGAAGAGATTGGTTTTAATTACCGAATGACAAATTTGCAGGCGGCAATTGGAAGTGGTGAAATATTGCACATCAATGAATACATTGAAAAGAAAATTGTAATGGCTGAAACCTACGAAACCCTACTTAGAAATATTCCGGGTTTAATTACGCCGGTAACCAAGTCATACGCAAAAAATGTTTTTTGGATGTATGGAATAAGAATCATTCCGGAAATTTTTGGTATGACAAAAGATGAATTACGAGACTTTCTATTAAAAAACAATGTTGACACAAGAGACTTTTTTTATCCTCCCAATGTTCAGGATGTATTGTTAAAAACCGAAACAATTTTACCCAACGAAAAATATCCCGAATCACAAAAAGCAGCAAGCACTGGCTTATATTTGCCATCCGGACTAACAATAACAAATGATGAGATAGAGTTTGTCTGCCAACAAATTTCTAAAGCCAGAGAACAGGCCGCCATTCGACTTGCGACAAACCAGGAACTATTTGTATTATAATATATTTATTAAATTTTCACAACATGAACGTATTTGCGGATTACTCAAAATTTTATGACCTTCTATACTATGACAAAGACTACCAAAAAGAAGCGTCTTATATATTGGACTTAATTACAAAAAATAAACCAAACACCAAAACGATTCTGGAGCTTGGGTGCGGTACAGGAATTCACGCTAGCATCATAGCCAAATCCAAAATTAGTGTCACAGGAATCGACCAAAGCGCAGAAATGATAAAATCCGCATACAAAAGGGCAAGTAAATTACCGGCCGTTACTCAAAATAAACTGGATTTTCAGATTGGCGACATTAGATATTTTAATCTTGACAAAACATTTGATACCTGTCTCGCCCTGTTTCACATCATTAGCTATCTAACCTCCAACAAAGATGTTAGCGCCACCCTTCAGAACGTCAAAAAACACCTAAAACGCGACGGATTATTCATTTTTGACTGCTGGTACGGACCCGCCGTGTTAAACATAAAACCTGCTATAAAGGAAAAAGTTGTTGAGAACAAACAGATTAAAGTGGTTAGAGTTGCATCACCAGAAACTCATCCTAATGAGTGCGTGGTTGATGTAAATTATCATTTAATAGCGATAAACAAGGAAAATAATGAATGTGCGGAAATACAAGAACAACACAAAATGCGTTACTTTTTCAAGCCCGAACTTGAGCAGCTACTATTAATATCCGGATTCAAACTAATCCACACAGAAGAATGGCTGACAAAAAAGACACCTGGCGCCGATACGTGGGGTGTTACTTTTATTGCTAGAGCAACCTAAAAACACTGCCAGGCTCGTAAAAAAAGCAAATTCCTACTAAATTAGTAACACTGGCTAATCCACCCAAAAAGAGCTAATATTTATTCACTGGTGTTTACGCAGGTGGCCTAAATAACTCTTTAACCAGGACTCCGATCGCTAGACCTAGTGTTTTCGAATAATAACCACTTACGCCAAAGATATGACCACATCACCGTTCAAAGTATTAATACCCACTTCAGGCGTCGGTGTACCCCTCGGTGAGTTGATTAATTACACAAATAAAACTTTAATAAAAATAGGGAAAAAACCGACACTTTCGTATATTATTGATTCGTATCCAAAAAACACGGAATTTGTTATTACCCTTGGCCATTTTTCAGAGCATGTTAAAGATTTTCTAAAAATTGCCTATCCAAACCACAAGATAACACTAGTCCCTGTAACAAAATTCAGTGGCCCGGGAAGCAGTATCGCCAATTCACTTCTCATGGCAAAAAAACATTTGCAATGTCCGTTTGTGTACCATGCTTCCGACACAATAGTCACCGATAAAATTCCGGCGCCCAAAGAAAACTGGCTCGCCGGATATAAGGGAACCATTTCATCCAATTACGCCTCATTCGACGTAATTGACAGCTATATTCAAACTGTCCACATGAAAGGAATGACAAATTCCGACTATTTACACATTGGACTAGCAGGAATAAAAGATCACAAGCATTTTTGGTCTGAACTTGAAAATCTTTACAATGAAAATCCCCAAAATTCCGAACTCGGAGATATTCACGCGCTTGATTCAATGCTAAAAAATAACGCTCGTTTTAAGGTGTACGAAATCACAAATTGGTATGATGTTGGAACAGTTGATGGATTAAATGTCGCAAGAAATAAAATTGCCGATTCCTTTCATATCCTAGATAAGCCCTCTGAGTCTATCTATTTGTACGACAAGTATGTAATAAAGTTTTTTAGTGACGCCAAGAATGTTTCACAGCGCGTAAAGCGAGCAAAAACTTTATCAGGCCTGGTACCACCACTGATGAATTCCGGAGAGTATTTTTACCAATATAAATATGTCGATGGCGATTTAATGGCCGACATCGCCAGACCGGAAAATATTACTAACCTGCTTGAGTGGGCAAAAAAGAAACTCTGGAAACCGGTTGAAGAAGTATCCAATAAAGAGTTTACGAAAATCTGTGATGATTTTTATAACATTAAAACACGGAAACGACTCACCGATCTTTTTTCATCAAGAGGTATTATTGATAAAAAAGAAATAATCAACGGCGTATTGGTTCCAAAAACTAGCGACATTCTTGAAAAAATTGATTTTAAATGGCTTGCAAATGCAAAACAAACAGGTTTTCACGGAGATTTTATACTGGACAATATCCTCAAAACCGCAGGCGGTTTTTGTTTGCTTGATTGGCGCCAAAACTTTGGCGGCCTCTTAAAAGCGGGCGACCTGTATTATGATTTGTCAAAAATGAATCATAACCTGACCATCAACCATGGAATCATCAATGACAATCTTTTTTCCATTGATGTCTCAAAAAAAGAAATCCGGTGTGAAATTCTGCGCAAAGAAAGCCTAGTAGAATCTCAAAAAGCGTTTAATGTGTTTGTTATAAAAAACGGATACGACATTAAAAAAATCAACATCTTAACCCCTCTCATTTGGTTAAACATGTCCCCGCTTCACCAACACCCATTTGACTTATTCCTCTACTATTTTGGCAAATACAATTTATGGAAAGCACTACAAAATGAACAACAAATTTAAAAAAATTGTTTTCGATGTAGATGGGGTTTTTACGACCGGCCAGTTCTTATATACCGAAGAAGGAAAATTTGCCAAAATTTTTGGTCCCCACGACAACGATGGTATAAAATTGATTAAACAGTATTTGGAAGTAGAAGCAATTAGCGCCGACAAGCGAGGATGGAAAATCACAAAAAAACGTATCCAAGAGGATATGAACATCCCACTAACAGAAGTATCTGAAAAAGATCGTGTTGACTACTTTAAAAAAATGGGCGATTTGTCCCAGATAATTTACATGGGGGACGGAATACATGATGTCCCAATTTTTAATCTAGTCGGTTACAGTATCGCACCGGCAAACGCGGTACAATCGGCCATTAAAGCGGCCAATTACGTTACAACAGTAAAAAGTGGAGAAGGAGCTGTGTTGGAAGCATGTTTACATGTGATTGATTTAATAAGCAAATAAATACCATTCTTTATGAAACAAAAAACATTTATCGATTCATTATATTACCAATTAATACGATTGCCTCTTTTCCGTTATTTTACTGAATACCGAGAAAGTTTCATAAAAACCAAAAAAAACAGCGCAAACTTTCCCTTGATCTATAAAATTGAAGATTTAAATGATGAATACTATAAAACAATCTGTAACAATAGCGAAAATATTGAATTAGAACATCAGATTGGACGTCTTAAAAACATGAAAAATATTGTGGCTGAGTGCGCCCTTTTAAATGGCGACTTTATCGAGTTTGGAACATGGAAGGGTTTTTCTTTGCTTTGGATTGCATACTTTCTTGAAAGAAATGCGCTATTCAAAAAAAAATTAGTGGGGTTAGATGGCTTTGTTGGCCTTCCTGACAATGACGGCCCTTTTCATAAAGGTTCTTTTTCTGACACGTCATTAAAAACATGCCTTAATAATTTAGTAAACAATGGATTATTGTACGAAGAGACACGAAAGAACATTTTAATCAACAAATTTCTTTTTAATCAAAAAGAGCAAATTCTATCATATTTTCAAAATCATCATATTTCTAAGTTTTGTTTTATCCACATAGACAGCGACATCTTTCAATCAATCAGTGAAATATTTACTATCTTGCGAGATGGAAATTGCATCGCCGACAAGGCATATCTTCTTTTTGATGACTATGGATGGAATTCTAAACTTGCTCCAGTGGTGGATGAAATTTTTGAAAAAATGAGTTTCGAGTGGAATATTTCCATCCATTCAGAAACACGTCTTACAAGAAACTTTGTTCTTCAACGCAAAACGACACAATGAAAAAAGAAAAAATAAGCCCTTTTTCTCACAGATATTCATGCTAAACAAGAGAGCCTTACGCACCTTTCCTCGCATTTGAATAATTTTATGGATATTGTCTCGAGAGAAACAAGTATTCTGACTGATAAAAAAAACTTAGAACATCTTTTCACTTTTAAAGATTTCCCTGTTTTTATGGGATGTACAGATCAATCCTTATCAAAAGATATAAAGTTCGATATGAGTTTTAGTATTTGCAAAAATACTGGCATAATCCAGCTAGACAAACTTTTACCTCTTAATATTATTTATCAGGGACAACACAATGATGGGATTGGCAAAATCTGGCAAGAACACTATGCAAATTTTGCATCATTTTGTAAGCAGTATTTTCCACAAAGTGTCCTAGAGATTGGTGGCGCCACAGACTATATTGGCCATTCTTTTCTTGAAAGTCACCCCGATTCAGAGTGGACGATTATTGAGCCACACCCGCAATTCATTGTTGATAAGAATATCAAAATTATTAAAGGATGGTTTGATGAATCTTTCAAAAACGCAAAAAGATACGACATGATTGTCCATTCACATGTTTTTGAGCATATTTACAATCCTAGAGCTTTTATTTGTCAAATAGGAAAAAATGTTCACGTGGGTGGTCTCCATATATTCTCTCTTCCAAACATGCACGAACAACTAGCGAGAAAATATACTAACTGCTTAAATTTTGAGCATACCTGTTTTCTCGCCGAACCATTTGTTGACGAATTATTAAAAATCCAGGGGTTTAAAATATTAAAAAAAGAATATTTTAAAGATCATAGTATTTTTTATGCAACCAAAAAGATAAAAGAGGTAAATGAGACACAAACACCAAACGTAAATAATTATTACAACGAATACAAAAAACTATACCTAGATTTCATTCGCTACCATAAAAATCTTGTTTCTAATCTCAATGAACATCTATCCGATTTTCATGGTGATATTTTTTTATTTGGAGCTCATGTTTTTTCTCAGTATTTGCTTGCTTTTGGTTTAAATGAAAATCGAATTAAAGCAATTTTAGACAACTCTCCAACAAAACAAGGAAAGAGATTGTATGGCACTGGGTTAACAGTACAAAGCCCTGAAATACTTAAAAATCATCACGAAATAGGAGTTATTTTAAAGGTCGGTATATATCGTGATGAAATTATTAAACAAATTTCGCAAATCAATCCAAAGGTAAAAATCTTTGAATAATAAATGATATGCGACTAATTCTAACAAATCCCCATATTCATTATTACGGAAAAACTGTTCGTAATTTTTTATTGCACAACAAGCACATTATAAAATATCCATTTATTATTGATTGTTATATGAGAGGTAAACAAAATAATGTGGCCGTCTTGATAGACGGAACGCGCTCCTCTTTTAATGAACTGGGCGTCCGTTTTAAATTTTATCCACATTTTTTTTCTTATTTAGAATTTTTTTTCTGGTGTATTCTAAATAGAATAAATCCGCTCCGTTTTAAAATTTATTTCGATATTAATAAACTCAACCCTAAACGAGACATTGTTTTAAATTTTTCCTTTACCACCCTTGATGCCTTTCCTCGAAACAACAATAAAATTGTTTTTCATAAATATGGAGGTCTGGTTTTTACCCACATAACCCATTACCTAAGAAACACAAAAGTTATCGCAGAAAATATTTCTAGAATTTCAAACAATATTCTTGTTGCCGAAAATAACTTAGTCAAAAACATTTACTTTAAGCATTTTTTTCCAAAAGAAAAGCGAGTATATCAATTACCCTTTTGTTTTCACAATAGATTCAAAAACACTAAACATTTTACCGAAAGAACTAACAAATGTTTTGCAGTTGGAACATACAGTAAATTAGGCCAAGAATATGAGTTGTTTTGGGGTAAAAATCCCTCGTTCCACCCCATGCGAGAAAAAATTTATGAAGCAGCAGATTCTACAATATCACCCTATATCGACTCATATATATCCAGTTTTGACGACGCACGAAGTTTAAACCAAATACGACAAGGAGATTCAATATTCATAAAATGGTCAAAGAAATACCTCCCTTATTTTATTTTAGTAAAAATTATTCCTAATTTTTTTACTCGATATTATCAATTTAATATTGTCGAAAAATACAACGAATACAGAATGTTTATTAGCCCTGAAGAAGTATTTGGTCTACCGTCTATTAACGTTTTTGAAGGAATGGCCTGTGGTTCCGCACTAGTAGCAATTGACGATCAAATGTACAAAGATTTAGGACTAATTCCGAGTTTCCATTATATTACTTATAAAGAAAATGACTTAAACGATCTCCTTAAGGTTGTTCAATATTATCAAAACCATCCAGCTGCGCTAGAACTGATCGCAAGGCAGGGTTGTGAATTTATTAGAGAACATTTTAATGAAGAGAGTGTTGCAAAGACGTTTTGGAAAGACCTCGAATATTTTTCTAATAAATTCGAAAAGGGAGAACCAGCATTTCAATGTTCATTTAATATATGAAAAGAGGATTAAGAAATATTATTATAGATACGGTTGAAAAAACTCATTTTCGTATTTTCAAGTACACCATAAGTGCAGACATGAAGATCTTTCTTAGCAATATGAGTTACGCTGGAATAAGTAGTGTAATTACGGCATTTATGTTGGGTATTTTGCAAATCGTCGCTGTCCGCGTCCTTGGTCCAGTGGAGTACGGAAAAGTATCTCTTGTTTTTACTATAGCCAACTTCGTTCCCTACCTCATGTTCATGGGAATACATTCCGGTTTGTCTAAATATTTGCCGGAAAAAAACCCATCAGAGCAACAAAGTGAAATAATCACGACTAGTATGGTGGGTATATTGTTTTTTACATGTCTAACTCTCACTGTGTCATATTTAACACGAAATTACATATCAGGAATGCTCAATTTAGATATGACAATATATGGCATCGGCATTATTTATTGTATTTTTACCGTTTTCAAAACCTCAACAGAATCAATTTTACGTGGGTTACTTAAATTTAAAGCACAGGCGATATTAGATGTTGCCTACGTTAGCATCGCCCTCCTCGTATTTTTAATTATGTATCTTTTGGGTTACGGTGGTTCATATATTGCTTACATCTGCGCATTTTCTGCCGGCCTCTTA
>JBAYGM010000021.1:0-10961 GCA_041666705.1 Candidatus Altimarinota bacterium
AGGGGTTTAATAAATTTATCTCATTTGGCGCAATAAAATCGCCGAAATACAGTATAAGCCATTTTTGTTTTTCCCGCGAATCGCCGTGATGCCGATTTGGCTCTCATTTATTTTTAATAGGCGTGAAAGTGCGGATTTTAATTTGCTTGAAATTGGATCGATTTTTATTTCGTTTGATTCAATTGAAAGCGATAAATTTGAGACAGAGTAGCCCTTTTCAGACATCTGCTTGAAGATTTTTTCAAGATATTTTGCACTATTTTTTATGCCGGATTTACACATTGAAGTTGCGAAAGTTCCAAGAGAGCCTTGACCGAGTGCGCTTGAAATTGACGCTGTTATTGCGTGAAAAATTGCGTCGCCATCTGAATCGGCTGAAAGCTTGTGAAATTTTGGAAATTTTAAACCGGCGAGTGTAAGCGTTCCTGCGTGCGAAAATTCGTGGAAATCAGCTCCGATTCCAATTAAATCAGGTTTTAAATCGTGTTCGAATGTTAACTTTTTATTGAGCGGATTCGCTTCTGTCCACGCGACTTTTTGGCCTATTTGCTCCACTAAAAATGCGTCGTCTGTTGCGGAAATATTTTTCGTCAGTGCATTTTTATATGCTTTATATAAAACGCCCCATTTAAATCCTTGTGGTGTCTGCGCAAGAAGAATTTTTTCACGAGGAAGAGTTTGTTTTATGAAGTTTCCATCAATCATTTTTACTGTATCTGTAGCCAAATGCCCGGTTATACATGCGCCGTATTTTTCGACTAGTCGGATGCAATTTTTTATTTCTTCTTTGCTAACAAATGGGTTTGCGACGTTGTGAATTAAAATTACATCTTCGTTTTTCAGCGATTTTTCAAGGAATTTTATTGCATTAAAAACCGATTCTTGGCGGGTGCGACCTCCTAAAATTATTCGCACTGATTTTGGAACCAGTTTTTTTATTTTTTGAAAGTTTTCCGTGTTCGCAACAACAATAATTTTATCAATTTTTGCACACAAAAAAGCATCAACCGAATGCATTATCATTGGCTTATTTGAAATCATTTGAAGTGGCTTATCTGAGCCAAATCTTGTTGATTTACCTCCCGCAAGAATTATTGCTATATTCATTTTTTATAAATTTTATCAGGTCTAAAAAGTTTAATTTTTTATCCAAGAATTTTTGTGTTCCAATTTCATCAATTCGGCACAATTTTTTGGTTAATTTTTCGCTTTTTGAAGCGTTTCTACATAGTCCTATCAACCCAAATTTATCTACAATCTCTTCAAGAATCAAATTTTTAGTATTTGGAATTTTTGATTTTAATTTTGGTGGAAATGGATAATTCATCGCGTATGCAATTGGAAGCTTCATGTCGGGTTGGCTTATGCTTGCGCAAAATCTGCCGTCTTCAAATTCAACCGCGCAATGCAAGACTCCTTGCGGATGATATAAAACTTCAACCTGCTTCTCATTTACACCGTACAAAATTCCGCATTCAATAACCTCAAAACCTTTATTCATAAGAGTTGCGGAATCAATTGTCACTTTCTCGCCCATTTTCCAAGTTGGGTGCGCAAAAACTTGATTTAATTTTATATTTTTAAGTTTTGAAATCGGTGTTTTATAAAATGGACCACCAGAGCAGGTGAGTATTATTTTTTTAATTTTTCTTCCGGGATTTGTTTTCAAAATTTGAAAAATTCCTGTGTGTTCCGAATCAACAGGAATTAAATTTACTTTGTATTTTTTGGCTTCCTCAACCAGTTTTTTACCTATACACAGAATTGCCTCCTTGTTTGCGATCGCAATATTTTTCCTTGCGTGAATGCCAGCCAACGTTGGCGCAACTCCAATTTCTCCAACCAGAGCATTAATAATTAAATCCGCTTTTTTTAGCGTCGCCAGTTTCATTAAATCTTTTTCATTGCCGGTTGCTGAAAAATCCTTTACGTCGAATTCTTTTACCTGTTTTTTAAGCAAATTTATATTTTTATGGCAACTTAATCCGATAACCTTGAAAGCATCTTTGTTTTGCCTGACAATTTCGAGCGCTTGCGTGCCAACCGATCCGGTTGATCCCAAAATTACAATATTTTTTATTTTATTTTTCATTCGTTTCTACAAGTTTTATAAATTCTTTAACGATTTCTTTTTCCGGGACGGTTTTTATTAACTTTCCAAATTCAAAAATCCCCGCGGATTTATTTCCGCCGATAATCCCATATTTGGCTTGTGCAACTTCCCCCGGACCATTGACCGCACAACCCATAATCGCAATTTTTATAGGCTTTTTGATGTGTGATAATTTTTCTTCAAGAATATGACTAATTTTTATAATATCGATATTTGTGCGACCGCATGTCGGGCAAACAATAAACGTCGGCGCTTTTTTATAAAGATTTAGTGAAGATAAAATAGCTTTTGCGACTTTGATTTCCTCAATCGGATCTTCCGCCAAAGAAATTCGCAAAGTATCGCCAATTCCATTCATTAACAAATTGCTTATCGCAATCGCGTTTTTTGCAAAACCTTGAAAAAGTGTGCCGGCCTCTGTTACGCCGAGATGCAGAGGATAATCGCAAAATTTACTTATCTGTTCATACGCTTTTATATTTTCAAAAATATCTGTGTGCTTGAGTGAAATAACGATATTTCGAAAATTTAATGATTCGAAAAATTTGATTTGTTTTTTTACTTCTTTAACCAAGTCTTCAGCTGTAATTTTTTCTTTTAAATGCCTAATTGAGCCTGCATTTACGCCGATTCTGATTGGAACATTAAACTTTTCTGCTTTTTCGATAATTTGAATAAGGCTTTTTTGCGGGATATTTGAAGGATTTATGCGAATTTTATCAGCGCCATTTTCAATTGATACGATTGCGAGACTTGGATCAAAGTGAATATCTGCAACAAGTGGAATATGAATGCGTTTTTTAATTTGCTTTATGGCTTTGGCAGAGGCTAAATCCGGAACTCCAACGCGAATTATTTCGCACCCAAGTTTTTCAAGCGCAAGAATTTGCGCGACTGTTTTTTTGATATCTATAGTTTTCGTTGAACACATGGATTGAATGGCGATTTCATTTTTTCCACCAATTTTTATATCTCCGATTTTTATTTCTCTTGCTTTACGCCTTTGAATCATAAAAAATAATAAGGTAAGCGACGATATTGTAGCATAAAGACGGTACTTGACAAGTTGGCTATTGCTACATATAATTAATGCCTGATTTAAAAAATATAATTATGTCTAACGATAAACATATTAATGGACAGGATGACGGAGGCTTTGATGAAAGCGTTGTTACGGATTTCCCTACGGACAAAGTGCCTTTAGCGGCTGTGCAATCCGCTTTGCGAGCGGCCGGATTTATAGACGAAAATTATAACGTTTTAGCCATAGGTGAAGCAAGAAATCAATCTGAAAAATAATTTATTATGAGTGGACTCCGAAAACCTTATGAAGATTGGACCGATGAAGACCGAGCAATAGCCGCTAGCGCCATTTCTGCAATGCTTACTCGCGGTAAGGTGCTCACCCCGCCAGTTGAAGATCTTGCTGCAAAATTATTAGCTGATTTTAGCCGTAGATTACGCAAAACTGAAGAAGCCCCTATTGAAATAGGAGTCCCAGCTGAACAAGCACCGGACGCCAAAGCGCTCGAAACTGTTCCTGATTCCGCTAACGATAGTCGCCCTGATGATGAAGTGTATTTTGAAAGATTAATGCAATGCTCAGTAGCGTATAGCGACGGGGGATTGGATGTGCCTACCGCTTCCGACGAAGAACAATTGCGTCTCACGTTTCCAGACTTGCCTATTTCAAGCACCAAGCGCAATTAATTAATTTTCCTGCAATTCCCGAATTGCATTGACTTTATGAGGGTTTTTTATTATTATCCATCAAGCTTAAGCCAGATTTAACCAATTTTGTATACCAAAACATCTGCGAATAAACAATCAGATCAGAGCTGGGAGCGTCCGCTTGATTGATCAAGACGGAGGGCCTGTTGGTATCGTGCCTACTGAAAAAGCGCTTCAAATGGCCAAAGAAACAGGATATGACTTATGTGAAGTTGCGCCTCATGAAAATCCGCCGATATGCAAATTGCTGGATTATGGAAAATATTTGTATCATCAGCAAAAGCTTGAAACGAAACAAAGAAAAATGCATAAGCAAAGTGAAGTGAAGGGTATACGTCTTGGATTTCAAATCGGACAACACGATCTTGAAACCAAGGCGAATCAGACAAAAAAGTTCTTGGAAGATAGATGCACAGTCAAAGTTGTTATGATGTTTAGAGGAAGAGAAATAACTCATATTGACTTAGGAAAGAAAAAGTTGGAAGATTTCTACGCTCTCGTTAAGGATTTTGGAAAGCTGGAAGAGATGCCAAAGAGGCAGGGGAATCAATTAATTGCGATCTTAACCCCACTGGGGAAATAACTTAAAACTAATTAAAAACTCAAATTATATGAAGCAAAGAACACATAGTGGAGCGAAAAAAAGAATGAGAATGACTGCGAAGAAAAAAGTGGTTTTCAAGAAACCTTGCAGAAATCACCTTCTTTTCGGAAAATCAAAAAGACAAAAAAGAACCTATAGAAAGGGTCTTGTTGGCATGCCTTCAGACATGAAAGCTGTCCGCGCTTTGTTACCAAATAATCAGTAAACCTAAAATAATATGACAAGAGTAAAAGGAGGCGTCCATACAAAAAAACGTCACAATAGTATTTTAAAAGCCGCTAAAGGCTTTCGTTCAGGTAGATCAAGAAAATACGGACTCGCAAAAATGGCTTTGATGAAACAAGGTCAGAATTCGTATATTGGTCGCAGACAAAAGAAACGCCAAATGCGCACAACTTGGATCGTTAGAATGCAAGCTGAATGCAAGAAAAATGGCATCAACTACAGCCGATTCATAAATGGACTAGTCAAAAAAGCTATCTTGCTTGATAGAAAAGTCTTGGCGGATATTGCTTTGAGCGAACCGGGTACGTTTAAAAAGGTTGTGGAAGAGGTTTTGAAGGCGTAGGCTGAAGAAATTTACAATTTACAAGCTTCAATTTACATTAAATTTTCAATGTTCAATTTTTGAAATTTCAATAAAATCGTTTTGTGCTAAAGCTTCTCCAGCGTTGCTCTTAATTTGGCTTTCATAAATTTCTCTCGTTCGCCTATGGATATCGCGTTCTCTCCATGGGTCATACTGTACCAGTCTGATATATCATAATTATAGCAAACTCTTCCCCACAATCGTTCATATATAACGTAATTTCCTTCATTTACAGCTTCTATCAGCAAGCGCTCTCCCAATGCCTTTCTCTGCACTTCTTGCTCAGGCTGGTATAGTCCATTTAAACTCCCCCCTATCTTTTCATCTAAGTCATTCCAAAATTCCGTTATTAAATATAAAATAAAAAGACTTTTTTGACCCTCCAAGGCTTCTTGTAAATATTCCCTTATTGCATCTCCGACCGCAGGGACCGCATTGCGCGGAATATTAAAATCTGCATAAAGATTGTAGTGCTCCATTCTCCTGTCCATTCTTTTCACTATGCACTTATCAATAGCCTCTCTAATGCGATCTCTTAATGGCTTTTCGGGAACTGCCAACGATTGCGCTGGGTCTGGGTCAGCAACGACTGCCAAAGCGGCAGATGGCTTTGCGGCTTCCGATAAACCCTGCGGCGTGCGCATTGCCTCAAGCCTATATCTTATTGTCGTTATTGCTCCACTAACACCTGTCGGCAATTCCACTTTCCCATCTCCTAAAATAGCCTCACCACTTGCAAATGCCGCTTCTATTACCGCCATCGACTGCCTTTGGTCATCCGTCCTTTGTCCTTCTGGAATCGACTCAAACAATCGTCTTGCGGCTTCCAAAGCCGGCAATAACAATTCACGTTCTATGTGTGCGCCTGTTGAGCCCTCCATGTCATATTGTTTTATTTATTATATTATACTTATTTTTCTATTTTTTGTCAAATCTATAGTTTAATCCCTTGAAAAATGCTAGTATAAAGGCCTGAATTATGAAAAAAATCCTTAGAAATATTGTTTATCGGGCGCTTGTTTTTTTGGCCAAAGTTAGGCTAAGGAGATTAAAGCATGCAAAAATTATTGGAGTAACAGGTAGTGCCGGAAAAACAACCACAAAAGATGCACTTAAAAAAGTTTTGGAAGCGCACTTTAGCGTGATTGCGAATAAAAAAAGCTATAACACGGAATTCGGCTTGCCTTTGACTATTCTTGAGGCTGATGCAGGATTCTCTTCGCCAATTTTGTGGATGATAAATATTTTGAAGGCGAAATATAATGCTTATTTTTCACGAAAAAAAGTTGATTTTTTTATTTTGGAAATGGGCGTTGATAAGGTTGGAGACATGCGGGATTTGACCGCAATTGTTCAACCTGATATTGCGATTTTCTCGAATGTTAAGCCTGTTCACTTGAATCCGGGGCAGTTTAAAAATCTTGATGAAGTTTATGAAGAAAAAAGTATTATTGTGAAAAATTTGAAAAAAAATGGTGTCGCGATTATTAATGTTGATGATGATCGTGTGAAAAAATTGACTGAAATACAAGGAAAGTTACACGAAGAGAAGGGGATTAAGTTCATTGGATTTGGGCTTAATAAAGAGGCGAAATTGCATGCGGAAGATATTAAAACAACTTTGAGCGGAATTTCTTTTACTGCAGTTTATGGAAATTTGCGTGCAAAATTTGAAATTCCGATTTTGGGAGAACAACACGTTTATTGCTTTTTGCCTGTAATCGCTTGCGCGCTTGAATGTGGGCTTTATATGAATGATATCGCCGAATCTTTGAAGCATTTTTGTCTACCTCCCGGAAGAATGAGTTTGATCGAAGGAATTAACGGCTCTGTGATTATTGATAGCTCTTATAATGCATCTCCTGAAGCAACTATTGCGGCTTTAAACACAATGAAAGACCTCGCTGAAACAAAGAGGAAGATCTTTGTTTTTGGAAATATGAATGAGCTTGGAGAAAACTCGCCGGAATATCATAAAGAAGTTGGCGCGCATGCCGCAAAGACCGCTGACATCATGCTTTGCGTTGGAGAATTTGCAAAAATCGCCGGAGAAGAAGCGATTAAAAATGGCTTGGACAAAAGTAATGTTGGCTTTTTTAGTTCAGCTTTGGTTGCCGCTGAATTTGCGAAAGATTTAATAAAAAAAGAAGATATTTTGCTCGTTAAAGGATCTCAAAATAAAGTTCGCCTGGAAAGATTTGTGAAAGCATTAATGGCGCACCCGGAAAAGGCAAATGAACTTCTTTGCAGACAAGAAAAAACTTGGCAAAAAATTGGGTAAAGTTAAATGAAAAGTTTGAAAAACTATGAAATATACATGGAGAATTGTAGGGCATGAAAAGCTTGTGCAAGGCCTGGAAGACGATATTACTTCCGGGAATATTGCGCATGCATATCTTTTTGCCGGTCCGGAAAAAGTTGGAAAATTTACTGTCGCAAAAACTTTCGCGCATATTCTTCAGTGCGAAAATAACTTTTGCCATACATGCCAAACTTGCCTTCAAATAGAGAAAAATGCGCATCCTGATACGATTGTTTTTCGAGATAATAATGAATCTATAAAGATTGGCGATATTCGCACAATAATTGATAGATTAAATTTGAGCGCACCCAGCAAATATAAAATTTTTATTGCGGAAAACATTGAACGCATGACTGATGAAGCGGGGAATTGCTTACTTAAAACACTTGAAGAACCTCCTCCAAATACAATTTTTCTTTTCACCACCGTCTATTTAAAAAGTGTCATGCCAACGATTCTTTCACGCGTGAGAGTGCTAAAATTTCACCATTGCCCTGAGGCTGTTTTAGTAAAACACCTGACGAATATGTATCCGGAAACTGATGCGGCAACAATCGAACAAATCGGTAAATTTGCCTTAGGTAAGCCCGGCGTAGCATTTGATCTTATCAATGATCCGCAACTTGCTTCAAATTATAAAACTCTGTATACCGACCTCCAAAGATTCCTTGATTATGAAAGTATTTTTGATAGATTTTTATATATAAAAGAAGCTGAAAATGATCCGCGAAAAATTGCAAATATTCTTGATATTTTAACTCATATAATTCGCACAAGAATGATAAGCGGAGCACCGTATAGAAAGCCATATATTGAAATTTTGGAGAAAATAGATTATACAAATTACCTTTTAAAGCATAATATTAACCCAAAGCTCGCGCTTGAAAATTTAATGCTCAATTTATGAAAAATACATTTCACATAATTTCATTTTTTAAGAAAAATCTTATCGAGATCCCGTGTACGGAAAAAGATGATGCCGATTATTCAGCCGGCGATGTAATAATTTATCGCGACGATGAAGGTTCTGAAGATGCAGGAAAAATAAATTATATCGGGCCCGCCTCTGATGCCGAGAAATTGATGAAAAATGCTTGCGTGCTTAGAAAAGCGACTTCTCACGACTTACAAAAGATTGAGTCACACGAGGAAAGAAAAGCTGAAGCTGTTATGATGTGCTGCGATAAAGTCACTGAATTAAACCTGAACATGCATGTTTTTGATGCATCATTTTCATTTGATGGAAAACGTCTTGCGTTTTTGTTTACAGCCGATGAACGCGTTGATTTTCGTGAACTTGTAAAAATACTTGCCGGTGCTTTTAAAAAACAAATCCACTTACATCAAGTTGGACCGAGAGATCGCGCAAGAATGCTTGCTACGTGCGGAAAGTGCGGCAAACGAGTTTGCTGTAAAAGCTGGATGGATAAATTGCTAAGCATCACAATGGAAATGGTTAGAGTGCAAGGGCTTGAAGGAAAAGGTGGAAGCAAATTATCAGGCGTTTGTGGAAAATTACTTTGCTGTTTGCGCTTTGAAGTTGAAGAATATAACCGCATGAGGGAAGGATTGCCGGAAATTGGCAGCATTGTCGCAACAAAAGACAATGAAGCCGAAGTTATCGGCCTTGATGTATTAAATAGAAAAGTGAAGATTATTACGCGTGAAGGTCAATTTATGGTTATTGAAGATAAGGAGATTAAAAAAGTCATTTCAACTCCGACTGGAGGCAGAAAGCAGGCCGCTGAAAGCGTCGATTCCGAACCAGAACTAATTTAAAAAAATATGTTTATTTATATTTTACTGGCGATTTTTTCGGTTTTGGGGCTTGTTTTAGTTTTCATCAGAAGACAAAGACTTAATAAGAATTTGTGGTTTTTTACGGGAAGCGGACAAAAGCTTTTTGCTTATGGGCAAAAATATTTTTTTTCGCGATTTAAAAAGCAAAATAAGTCTTTTATAAATATCCCCGTTGAAACTTCTGCGCCTGATGCCGCACACTGTCCTGCAGCTGTTATTGGGAATGAAACCGTTCAGCCAAGGCTTGAAACCGATGATGCGAAAGAAATGGAAAAATACTTCTTGGCAGGCGAAAAAGCTTTTAAGAAAGATTACATAGATGAGGCGGAAAAGGCTTATATTAAGGCTTTATCGTTTAATGAAAACCACGTTGAAGCAAATCTTCGACTAGGCGTTATTTATTTAAAAAAGAATTTACCAACAAAATCCGAAGCGATTTTTAAAAAATTACTCAGTATAAATTGCGGCGATGCCGTTGTTTATAGTAACCTTGGTAATGCGCTTTATATGCAGCAAAGATATCCGGAATCTTGTGAAGCTTATGCAAAGTCCGCGGAACTTGATTCTTCAAATCCGAAAAGATTTTTGAACATTGGTCGAGTTATGCATGAAATGGGAAATTACGATGGAACTATTGAAAATATAAATAAAGCAATTTCGCTCGACCCGAACAATTCTGATTCTTATGCGGCTCTTGCTGATGCGTATGTTTCGCTCGGGAATCTCGATCGCGCAAAAGAAGTGATTGATCAAGGACTGAAAATTGATAAAAATAATTTGAATCTTAAGGCTGTTTCAAAGAAGATAAAGAGGAAGAGATCTGGAAAGTAGAAGGTTTGCCTGTTGTCTATTTCTCAGACACGCTTGATTTGCCCGGCGTGCAAATCTTCGCTAGCACTCGACCTCACTCGTTTCGCTTTGCGAAACACCTTGCTCGTTCAGTCTCATGACTGTCTTCAAAATATCCAACCGGCAAACCTCTCTAAAATCGCCCTTTCCCTCGATATTTTCTTTATATTTGAGTAGAATCGTCTTATGAATTGGATTTTTATTGCAATTTCGTCGCATCTTGTTTGGGCCTTTGGGAGCATTGGCGATAAATTTATCCTCACAAACAAAATTAAAAACCCTTATATTTATTGTATTTGGATGTTTTTCGTTGGAGGAATTGGCGCAATTTTAATACCATTTTTCGGCTTGTACGTACCAACGATGAATCAATTTTTATGGATATTATTTGCAACCGCTTTTGAATTTGCAGCTTTATTTCCATATGTTAAAGCGATGCAGATGGAAGACGTTTCAAGAATAAATATTCTGTGGGTTTTGATCCCTCTTTTTAGCTTGATAATGGCTTATTTCACGATAGGGGAGACTCTGACAAACAATCAAATAATCGCGTTTTGCATGCTCACGTTTGGGATTGTTTTAGCTTCGATGAAGCTTGGCAAAGGTATTGTTAAATTCTCAAAAGCTTTTTGGTGGATGGCGCTTTCGTGCATTGGATTTGCAATATATGGAACTGCTGTGCGGCATGTGTCTCAGGAAATCGGTACAATTAATTTGTTTATTTATACGCATATAATCGGCATGTTGCTTGCTATTCCGTTTTTCTTTTTTAAAAAAATTCGAGATATACATGCAGCAGAAATGAAGACTTTTAATGCTAAAACTATTCTTATTATTTTTGCGGCAATTGTAATCGGGATTATTGGCACGCTTTTGAATGTTTGGGCGCTTTCTCTTGGTAAAGTTGCGCTTGTTTATGCTATGGAAGGCTTTCAATCAATCTTTGTTTTTATTTTAGTTATTGTTTTTGCGC
>JBAYGM010000022.1:0-10940 GCA_041666705.1 Candidatus Altimarinota bacterium
AAGAATAAGAAACAGCATTTGATGCGGCAATATTAGCGGCGGTTTTTAATGTGTTTTTAGTAACCTTTGTTGCTGAATATATAGTGCCACTTTTGGCCCCTGGAATTGGAAGCGCATTTGCAATACCTGAGATAATTGTTTCAACAATGTCTACCTTTTTGTTGTCAAGATTCTGATGACCAACATATTCAGTTGCTCCAATTGCGACCATACCGAGTTTAGCTGTTAGCTTTGGAGCAATAAATCTTCCCCCAGACGTTATTAAAGCAACAGTACCGACTGCGGCTGCACCCGATATTGCTCCATGAGTCGCCATTTTGCCAGTATATTTTGTTAAATCCCAAGCATAGTCTAAGTTGTCTCCATTGCTTTCCGGTAACGGATTATTCCATGCGTAAACACCGACACCCCAAGCATATCCGACTAATAATGCAGCAGCATACGGATTATGTCCAGTCGGGTCTACATTTTTCTGCGGGTTGTTGTTTTCAAAAGAATATCTGTTTAATTCTTGAGGATTATATGTGTCTGAAATCATATTGTCGGGTTGTAAGAATATCCCCCACGCCGGATTATATTTCCTGAAATTGAAATCAGTATCTCCAACGACAGAATCCTTTTCTTTATCTTCGTAACCGTAACGAGATTTGCTTCCACCGGTCAGCACATCCCCAAAAGGCGAATAAGAAGTATTCTCAATTACACCACCCGTAGAATTCGTGATTACTGTCGCAGAGCCTTCAATGTCCGCGTGAATAAATATCTTTGTACCGTCAGGATTCTTCTGCGCGACCAATTGCCCATTCTGATAAACGTAAGTGAAATTAAAAGCACCCGAAGAATTTACGACCTGAACGAATGATTTACTGACGTAATACACGGTTTCTTTTATTCCGCCCGTAGAATTGTAAACAGTCTTTACCTGGATTCTTTCCTCGGTAGGATGGTACTGATAAGCTTCAAGTAAAAGCCCTGACGAATTCGTACCATTATAGATTTTCCAAAGCTGATTAAAACCATTGTATGTTCTGTATTTGCCATCACCGGAAACAAGATTTCCATTTGCATCATAAACGAGATTCATCTGTGCGGAAAAACAAACGGGAATGGAAATTACAAGAAATATCAGAACAGAAGAAATGAAGAGATTTCTAACCGGGTAAATCTTCGTCGATGGTTGAATATCGAGGTGAGGTATCAAGCTGAGTCACATAATTATTGCGCTATGATAATTTAATTGATTTACTTGCTTTGTAAAACTCATAAACGATATACCATACAAGAATCATTTTAATTAAGCCAAATATATTCATATAATGGAATAGACCATCAACGGCATTTGTTGTTTCCAAGAGCAAGTACAAATATGATGCATAAAGGCCAAGGAGGGATTTCTTAAGAATGCCTATAATGATACAGGCCGAGGCGATTATATATAGCACATTGAGAGAATAAAATAATGCATAATTCATTACTCCTAATTTAACGAGTATTGCAATGCCCCCTAGCAATACTGCGACCAGCCCTATGCAAGTTAAGATTATATTTATTGCGTTCCAAACGAACCAGATTTTGATAACAATGCTATCTTTACTTGTCTTCATTATGCCCCTCACTTATTTTGTGTATGTCTTTTTACCATCATATGTTTCTTTATATGTTCTGCCGCCTTGCGAATATATAATGTCATTTCCATAATTATCTTTTACAAAACCCTTTTTGACGCCGATACCTTTAGACTTGTCATACACAACTTGCAATTTGTTTCCCTTGGAATATTTAACTGGTTCTGTATTTGTAATTAGTTTTGATGTGTCTTTTTTGTTGAGAAGCTCAGGATTATTTAGCTTTACTGCTGTTTTCCTTGCGTCTAAATAATCGCCGACAGTTTGTTTTATCGACAGCCAACCGGAGGGCATATTTGTATTTTCATTTGGCAATACACCTGTAAACGAAAGAGATATTTGACTTTGCAAATATTCTTCAAAATCGGCATTTTCTTTACTTTTAGTCTCGTCGTTATATAACATGATAAAGAAATATCCGACTCCCACAGTTCCGCTTATAACTCTATCGCCAGCATATACGATTGCGACTACTGCAAAAGCTAATGGACTAACATGTCCACTTGGATCAACCCGGTTGTAAGGATTACCCCACTCAAACTATCTTCTTCTCAAAGCCTTTTTAGTCCGTAATCATACATCGCTTTTGCGACGTTTCGGTTGCGAACATAATACTATAATTATCGTATTTGGTTTTTATAAACCTTGCCCTAACTGAAAAAGAACCGCCTGCATCCTCCACAATCTTGATTTAAATCTTGGTCGTGAAATCATCTTACAAACAATTGTTGGGATGGTATTATATATAAATCTTACCCTAAATTATTCGTATGGTTTATAGGTCTGGCTTAGTAATAAAAAAGGAAATAATAAAATGCCTGAAAAAAGAAGAATGTGTAATAAGCCAATTAGAAAGAAAGGTCAACACTTCTGATAAAGTTTTAAAACGTCATCTTGCAGAATTAGAATTCTTAGGCATCGTTAAAATAGTCAAGCATAATAAAAGTTCTAAAACAGGCAGACCTTATACAACTGCTAAGCTAGTCATTTAGTGTCGCACACATTCATAATTCATGTGGTGTCATCAAGTCATATAATATTAATATTCTGCGTCACCACGTTCTGTATTGGCAAAGTGCCAGATGTCGCAAGACACCCTTTCAAATCATAATAGCACTTCACCGCAAGTTTACGAGCCAAAGCAACCATACATTTCTTAGGATGTTTCCCTCTTTCTCTTAGTCTATAAAAGAACTTTGAATAATCTGTTTTGTATCTTAAATGAATGAGTGCCATCATATGAAAGGAATATCTGAGTTTACTGCTGCCGCTTTTTGTGATATGCGATGATTTGTTAACGGACGTTCCTGACTTTTTCTCGTAAATCCCAAATCCACAATAACTCGCAAACTTCTTTGGATTTGAAAAACGATTTATTTCTCCTACTTCTCCTAATATTGTTGAAAGACCAGCAATATTATATCCGAACTCGTCCATCAATTTGTAATAAGGAGTATTTTTTAAGCATTTATCAATTCCTTTCTTTATTTCATTGACCTGTGATTTGTAAAACAGCATTGTTTTTATTACGTGTAAGAAATACGAGGTAGGATAATCAGTAATGCCGACAGATTTTAAAGCGATGGATTTTATTTCCTTTGCATATTCAATGTCAAATCTTCCTGCACGCTTAAGGTTTTCTCTTAGTGCTTGTTTAATTTCCTCGTCTGACGCATTGACAATATCACAAGGTCTCGGGTATTTTAAAAGCATATTTGCAAGACCCATATTACTATTGTTGCTCATCATATTTTCTAATTCTGGAAAGATTACACTGATTTGGTCTTTGAACATTGACTTATATCTTGTTAATTGTTTTACTGTTTTTTGATATAATAAAGATAGATTCTTCAGTTCGTCCATTTTTGATGGATTAACGGATTTTAAATCTACCGTCAGTGCCAATGCGATTAATCTGGCATCCGCTTTGTCATTTTTAATAGTTGGAGAATAAAGTCTTGCAAAGGTATTCATTTGAAGAGAATCTAAATAGATTATATTGTATTTGTTTTTGAAATACCGATAAATGGTTTTGGAATAATTCCCAGTTATTTCCAAGCCAATTTTAGTGTCAGGAGTTATGTGTTTTTCCAACTCCATAAATCCCTCTATGTCGTGCTGTATTTCAAATTCTTTTACCACTTTTTTATCGTTGTCTAATATGCACACATTAGACTTATTTTTAGATACATCTAGTCCACAATACATTATTTCACCTCGGTATTAAATGACTCTTAGCACAGGATTACCCACGGGGAATTACCCCACCCGTACAATCGTGCGTTAGTCGCTTAATCATGAAAGTCTGAAAAGTTAGCGTGAGGGCGATATATAAGAAGACCGTGTCGATGTGACGCAGTAACTACGTAAATTAAAATTGAGAGTTGACAATTAAATCAACTCCCAATTAATAGAATATAGCACAGGATTATTGACGAGGAATTACCTCACCCGCACAACCGTGCATTATTCTTTAATTGTTCAAATAAAATTAAATTGAAAGCTGACAAACTTATCAACTTTCAATTATAGAAAACAGCACAGGATTCCCGTCGGGGATTTGCCCCATCCATAAAATCGTGCTTAATATTTGATTTATTTATATCTCTTCTTAATTTTGATAGGTTTCTTAATCTTAATAAAAAAGTCTTTTCCCATATAGCCACAGTCTAAACACTCCCATCCAAACAATCCTTCTGAACTTATGTGTTCTCTCATAGGAACAAAATCAGCAGATTTAATATTTGTACTGCCACATTTAGGACAAACCTGACCGTTTTTTATCATGTATTCATCTCTTTTTGTAAAACAGATAACCCCGATATGTTATGACAATAAATATTAAAATTGGAATAAGTATACTCATAGAATAACTTATAGGCTTATCAATTCTGAATGAACTCTGAATATTATTTAATAAAAGCAAATAATAAATAAAGCCAATTATAAGAATAAATGCCCCTGAAAAATAAAGTACTGATTTCAATTTATACGATTTTAAACCTTCAGAGATGAACAAAACAAGTATTAATGTTAAGGTTAATATCCCTACAATGATATGATTAACAGTATGATATCTTATGAAGTATATAACATATGCAACAAACAAAACTAATAAGAATAAATAATTGTCCCTAGTCATTTTAATTTTCATTTTACACCATTTGGTTCATTGATTTGATAATTTAAATCTGTTTGTATATATATCTACTAATTTTGATAGAGTCATACTTATCTTTGCCTTGAATAAGCTGCATTCATTAAGTCCGCCCATCCTTGTCGTGAATAAAATGTTCCTCCACACCAACCATATATTCTTGAATCATAATTATTCGAATTACTTGATTGTGTCTGTGAGTTACTTGAATCATCTTGAATTGTATTTTTAGATACTATTTGTTGATTCTGATAATATTGATTGAGAATGCCTTTTGATATTGTCATCATAGCAAGCTGTTGTTTCTGTTCATCTTTATTATCTAAAGACACTATGCTGTCTAGAATGTCCTTGTTTCTCTTTTTTATAAAATCAGGAACTATTGTTTCCTGATTCATATATTCTCTTGAAAGTTCAAAAGGGTCTTTGCTAACATCATTTGCAATATTGGCATTATTCTCTTTTTCTATTAAATCAATAACTTCAAATTGGCGAGCATTGCTACTTGCTTTTTGAGTATTAACTATAGGTTCGGAAATAACTGTTAACCAGATGTAAACTGCAATTGCAATTACTGCAACTATGCCTTGATAATAATGTCCGTTCGAGTCTATATACTTATACGGATTACCTCTCTCAAACGCTTCCAGTTCAAAGCTAGTTTTAAGACCGCAATCATAAATCGCATTAGCGACTTTTCGGTTGCGAACCCTATAATACTTTAATAGTTTTTGTATTTTATAAATCTTATCTAAATGCTATTTTTACGACTTATTATCATACAAACAAATGTTGGGATGGTATTATATATAAACCTTACGATAATTTGTATGTATGGCATATAGGTCTGGATTAATAATTAAAAAAGAAATAATAAAATGTTTGAAAAAAGAAGAGTGCGTAATCAGTCAATTAGAAAGAAAAGTAAATACTTCTGATAAAGTTTTGAAACGACATCTTGCAGAATTAGAATTCTTAGGCATAGTAAAAATAATAAAACATAATAAAAGTTCAAAAACAGGCAGACCATATACAACTGCTAAGCTCATCATTTAGTGTCGCACTTAGTCATAATTCGTGTGATGTCGCCACAGTCTATAACACTAATATCCTGCGTCACCAAGTTCTATACTGGCAAAGTGCCAGGTGTCACGAGACACCCTTTCAAATCATAATAGCACTTTACTGCAAGTTTACGAGCCAATGCAATCATACATTTTTTTGGATGTTTTCCTTTTTCTTTTAATTTGTAAAAGAATTTGGAATATTCTGTTTTGTATCTCAAATGAATAAGAGCCATCATATAAAAAGCGTATCTTAATTTACGGTTTCCACTTTTAGCAATATGAGATGATTTATTTACAGAAGTTCCCGATTTCTTTTCATAAATACTAAATCCGCAATAACTGGCAAATTTCTTTGAAGTTGCAAATCTGTTTATATCTCCGACTTCTCCCAATATTGTAGAAAGACCAGCTAAATTGTATCCGAACTCATTCATCAATTTGTAATACGGAGTTTTTTTAATGCAGTTATCAATTCCTTTTTTAATTTCAATAGTTTGAAGTTTGTAAAAAAGCATTGTCTTGATGACGTGTAAAAAATATGCAATAGGATAATCACTTATCCCTACTGATTTTTGAGCTATCGCTTTTACTTCTTTTGCGTATGCAATATCAAATCTCCCTGCACGTTTAAGATTTTCTCTTAATGCTTGTTTTAGTTCTTCATCCGTTGCATTAACAATATCAATTGGTCTTGGATATTTCAAAAGCATATTTGCCAATCCCATATTTCCATTGTTGCACATAAGATTTTCAAGTTCTGGGAAAATGATATTTATTTGGTCTTTAAACATTGATTTGTATCGAGTTAATTGCTTGACGGTCTTTTGATAGAGTAATGATATGTTTTTCAGTTCATCCATCTTGGATGGAATAACTGATTTCAAATCAATAGTTAGTGCCATAGCAATTAGTTTTGCATCCGCTTTATCATTCTTCAATGTCGGAGAATAGAGTCTTGCAAAAGTATTCATTTGACGTGAGTCAATATAAATTACTTTGTAATTTGCACTAAAATATCGGTGAATTATTTTGGAATAATTTCCTGTTATCTCCATTCCGATTTTAGTTTCTGGTGTCAAATATTTTTCTAATTCTTTAAAGCCTTCAATATCGTGCTTTATTTCAAATTCATTTATTACTTTTTTATCTTCGTCTAACAAACAAACATTAGACTTATTTTTAGATACATCTAGTCCACAATACATTATTTCACCTCGGTATTAAATGACTCTTTAGCACAGGATTACCTACGGGGAATTACCCCATCCGTACAATCGTGCGTTTAGTCGCTTAATTATGAAAGTCTGAAAAGTTAGCGTGAGGGTGATATATAAGAAGAGCGTGTCGATGTGACGCAGTAACTACATAAAATAAAATTGAGAGTTGACAATTAAATCAACTCTCAATTAGAATTTAGCACAGGATTCCCGTCGAGAAATTATCTCATCCTTACAATCGTGCATATATAATTTCATTAAATAAACAACAAAGAAACTCTTAAGAAATATTTGAATTAATGAAAAAGAATAACATTAAAATCTACATTTTGTTCTATCCAAAAATTATGTGCGTCTTCAATAATTTCCAGTAACGGGTTCAAAAGAGATTCTTTCTCAATAGAATCGTAATTTTTGATTAAAATCATAGTATTATTATTATTATTTTTAATCCAGCTTAAATCTGATAAACAATCTTTCAAAGCATCCCAATTTTTCCCAAAATATGAAGGAAAACTTAATTGTGATGAGAATAAATTCATTAGCTTATCTTTGGTTAAATCTTTTACACCCTCAATTATGACAAGATTGTAACCTTTCTTCGCATATGATTTACTAATCTCATCAAACTTAATTACAGGTTCGAAGTTATTTTTTAATAAATACAGATTAATTCTTTTCAATACAGATTCAATGTATTCTTTACTATAAGTTACTTCATCCATTTGCTCAGGATGACCAGAATCCCATTTCTCTGTTTCTAACAACTCCATTTCTGACATCATTTCAGCAACTAAACTTTCGTATTCATCAGACGTATCGTTTCTAGCAAATTCATTACTTATCCAATTTAGAAATACTTTTTTATCAATTTTATTAGACAAATATTTCTGAATCTGGTTTAACAAATTATTATAGTCATTATCTTGATTCATATTAAGGTTCCTTTTTTGTTACTTTTCCACTATTTGGGTCAACCGTCAAATGTCCACCATCAGTTGGTTTATATTGATGAACTTTTGTAACTTGACCTTTTTCATTATAAGTTTCCATCCATACTTTTTTCGATTCTCCAGTTTTAGAATCAATCTCTTTCACTGCACGATTTCCGACTGAAGGTCCAGATGTTTTTGCAGGTCTTAATTTATCATATTCCAATATTCTACCATCAGAGGTAACTTTTGTATATTTACTTGCATCTTCTACTTTTCTTAGTGCGCTTGCTTCTTTATTAATTTTTGCAGCAGTTTCTACTGCTTTAGCCTCTTTAGAGGCTTTAATTGCAAAATTAACTCCCTTCTCAGCTCCTTTAACAAGTAGTCCACCACCAGCAACTCCAGGTAATATTGCACAACCAACATCTACTCCTAAAGCAACATAATTCCAAGCATTTGAAGAATCAGAACCAATATCCTTAATATCATTAACAATAAAAGCAATATCTAATACAGTATCAAGAAAATGTCCGCTAGGGTCTGTATACTTATACGGATTTCCTCTCTCGAACATATAGTGATTCAGCGATTGCGGGTCATACACATTCTGAATCAACGTATCAGGCTGAGTAAAAATGCCCCAGTCAGCACGATATTTCCTGAAATTGAAATCAGTATCGCCGACGACGGAATCCTTTTCCTTATCTTCGTAACCGAATCTTGTTTTAGTCCCACCACTCAAAACGTCACCAAAAGGCGAGTAAGAAGTATTCTCGATTACCTGCCCCGATGAATTCGTGATTACCGTTGCAGAACCCTCTAAATCAGAATGAATAAATATCTTTGTGCCGTCAGGATTCTTCTGTGCCACAAGCTGCCCATTCTGATAAACATAAGTGAAATTAAAACTACCCGACGAATTCACAACCTGCACAAATGATTTAGAAACGTAGTAAACAGTTTCCTTTATTCCGCCAGTTGAGTTATACACCGTCTTTACATGGATACGTTCTTCCGTCGGGTGGTATTGGTACATTTCTAAGAGAAGTCCACTTGAATTAGTTCCGTTGTAAATCTTCCAGAGCTGATTTAAGCCATTATACGTTCTGTATTTGCCGTCGCCAGAAACTAAATTGCCATTTGCGTCATAAATCAAACTGTATTGCGCAGAGAAACAAATCGGAATAGATACGACAAGAAATATCAGAAACAGGGAAGTGGGAACGAATCTCAAACCACAATCACCTCTTGCTCTGTATCATTATATGAAGACGAATTGATTCGGGCGGTAGGTACAGAAACACCCGAGGTATAATTCGTCTGAACAAAAACAAATAGACTCGATGAAATATTCGTAATATTCAGTGAAGCAATATTATCTACCGACCACGAAACAAGCTGTGGCCTGTTCAGATAATTTATCGCATTCAATTCAAACACATTCGTTCCAAGTGCTTCAAAACGGTTTATCTTTAGCGGTCGGTTGTCGAACAAATCAACGAAATAGTCGGAGAACTTTGATATATTAGCTTCCGCGCGAAGATTATTTATTCCCTGTGTGGAATAATTATTCGCAATGAAAACAAATAATCTTTGAGAGGTATTCAAATAAACTGAGCTATTCAGCGACGGATTGGTTAATTTCCATGATACATTTCCCGGATACCAGTTGTTTACAACTTCAAACGAAACTACCTTATTCGTGTAATTCCCGTCGATACGTGCATAATTCTGAATATCCACGCCATCGAAAGTAAAATAATCCGTGTATGTGTCATACGTTTCTGAATTTGAGATATTAATTCCAAGCGAATACAGAATATCGTCGGAATAATTTGCTTCAACAAATGCAAACAACCTTCCGCCGGTTGTCAGATTCAGATATTTCTTCGTCACATTATTTGTCGTATTCAGCGTCAGATTAAAATTAACCGGATAGAAATAATTCATTAAATCAAACGAAACTATTCTTCGCGAAATATTCGAGTACATAATATTGTAATTCTCTATTTTCAGGGAATCGAGATTAAATGAAATCGAAATTGAATCGTTACCGTCGAGGCTCGATATATTGCAAGTAAATATCTTCGCACCCGACGATGAATAATTGTATTGCATGAAATCAAATAGCGATTGCAGGCCTGATATGTTTTGCAGATACATCGAATTGATTCCGTTTGAACAATTCCATTTTATATTTCGGACGGTTTGGTTTATGCTGTTTCCGACGAGTAATTCAAACGTTGTAATTGAAATATCCTTATTGATTAAATTCAGCGATTTCGCATACATTCCGAATTTAACATTATATCCGAGCCTGTCGTTTGAATTCACGGTCACATTTATTCTGTAATTGCCGCCGTTAGAATAATTGTTCTGAACGAAAAAGAATATGCTCTGATTTGCTGAAATATTAAACGTCATGTTGATGTTTTTATTTCCAAGACTAAGATTCATTGATACGCCCGAGAATGAAACATTATTGCTGTTTCTCAAAACAAGTTCAGTTGTTCTGTTCAATAACTTCGTATCCAAATCATGCGGCTCATATAAATCAACGGAATTAGGTAATGAATCAGTAATTTGCGACGGAGCATGCGCCTGTTTTCCGTCGTATGAAAGAATCTTTGTCTCATTATTTGTCACAATCTTTCTTAAATTACCAATCGGATTATAGACGTATCTGTATTTATCCATACCAACATCGGCACTGACCAGTCTGTCGAGAGCATCATACTGCATAATAGACAATCTGTTTTGAATCTGGTCGCTTATTGATAAGATGTTTCCGACGGAATCGAATGAGTAAGTCATGTTTTGTACAGACGGAATAAAGATGTTCTGCAAACGATTGTTTTGAGAATTATAAGCGAATGTCTGCACGAGATTATTTCCATATGTCCTATTTGAAATAACGCCAAAGGAATTGAACAAAGTTG
>JBAYGM010000023.1:0-10814 GCA_041666705.1 Candidatus Altimarinota bacterium
TGGATTTAATCCGATTGCGGCTGTTGACCCTGCATATCGTCAGCACGTTGCAATGGGTTTTATTGAAATCTTTAAAAAGATGTTTGGTAGCAACTGGACTTCAAGAGTTGAGCACGTTCTTCGTTATACGATTTTGGCTCTTTTTGAATGTCCAAATTCGACGATTTTTGGAATTTTGAAAATGCTTACAGATAAAAACTATAGACAGTACGTTGTTGCGAGAGTTCAAGACACGGTTGTTAAAAACTTCTGGGTTAATGAGTTTGCGGCATGGTCTGAAAAATTTGATAATGAAGCCATTGTTCCGGTTTTGAATAAGGTTGGACAGTTTGTTGCGACACCTTTGGTTCGTAACATTGTTGGTCAACCGGAAAACAAGTTGAACATGCGTGAAATCATGGATAAGAAAAAGATTTTACTTATGTCTGTTTCAAAGGGAAATCTTTCGGAAGAGGTGAGTAATCTTCTTGGTTCCATGTTTATTACAGCCATCTATCAGGCGGCTATGACGCGCGCGGCAATGCGTGAGGAAGATCGTCATGACTTTTATTTCTACGTTGATGAGTTCCAAAACTTTGCTACAAAAACATTTGAAGAAATTTTATCTGAAGCTCGTAAATATCGTTTGAATTTGACGATCTCACATCAGCATATTGGTCAGCTTGCTCCAAACATCAAAGCTACGGTGTTTGGTAACGTTGGTTCGATTATTACATTTAGAGTTGGTGCGGATGATGCTTATGCTATGGAGAAGGAGTTTACGCCTGTTTTTAAGGCAAATGACATTATCAATTTGGCGATGCGCGAATTTTATATCAAGATGATTGTTGATGGGCAATTGCGTGATCCATTTTCTGCCAGAACGCTTGATATTCCGCCTAATGATCCAAAAAAAGATTTTTCTCAAAAAATTATTCAAATGTGCCGTGAAAAATATGCCGCTCCAAGAGCCGAAGTTGAAAAAATGATTTCCAGATTTGATAAAGACAGACTTGGCGGACAGGCAGGGGATTCGAATGATACGAGCGGAGGAACGGCGGCGAGTGGTTCAAGCGGGCTTCCGGAAGATGAGAAGTTTACGGCGCCGGTTGTATAGAAAAAGTCACTCCAATTTATACCAATTCACTCCAAGTCATACCAAGAAAGTCACTCCAAATCCAAATTCATACCAATTCACTCCAAGAGGTTAACCATTTTTCAATTTTATATAAATAGAGTTCAATATAAGGTTAATTTCTTTTGCTTCTTGTTGTAGTGGTGAAATCTTTTCTATTTCATTTGGGAATAAATATTCGATGATTTTAAGCCAATACTTGGTTTCTTTCGATTCTTTTCTGCAAATGCCTATTTTATGTATAAAATCTTTTTTTGATTCGGAATTATCTGCTTCGCAATAATTTGCTCCGATACTTGTTCCGGAACGCAACAATTGCATCAATGCATTTTCGCTCATTTGACTTTTTTTAGCTGTTTTTATGAATTCAATTATCGATTTGCTGAATTTGCATAATCTTTCTTCTAAGTCGTAAATCATGCCGATATTTTACAGCTTTGATGTTAAATTTTTCTAAACAAGGTTTAACAAACTTCTGACACAATATTTGGGAATTGGACCTTGTAGTGATTTGGAAATTTTTTGGAATGAATTGGAGTGAGTTGGTGTGACTTGGAAATTATCTTTTCAACCCTTTCAGCATATTTTTAATATTGTATGGCTTTGTGACGTGTTGGATGCGCATGATGGAGTCGAATTGCTTTTTAGTAAGGATTTTTTCGTCGATGATGATGTATTTGATTTTTTTGCCTGTTTTTAGAGCTTTTTTGACGATTTCAGCGGTTTTTTGATAGCCGAGATATGGGTTTAAAGCTGTGGCTGTGCAAAGGCTTCTTTCAAAGTTTTTTCTGCATCGTGTTTCGTTAGCGTTAATTCCTTTTACGCAGGAATTTGTGAACATATCCAAGCCGTTTTGCATGAGTGAAAGCGACCATAAAATATCAAAAGCCACGAGGGGAGTCATTGTGTTAAGTTCAAGTTGGCCGAGCTGAGAAGCGACTGAAACCGCTTGATCGTTTCCTATAACTTGCAGGCAAATCATTTGAAGACATTCAACGATCGAGGCGTTGATTTTGCCAGGCATGATTGAAGAACCTGGTTCAACTTCGGGAAGGCTGATTTCTGAGATTCCTGCGAGTGGACCCATGTTGAGCAACTTGAGGTCATTTGCGATTCGGAGAAGGTTATATGAAAGCGTTTTTAAGACTGAAGAAAAGTATACGAATTTGCTGATATTTTGATTTGATTCGATGGTGTTTCGTTCGTTTTTGAATTTGATTTTTGTATAACTTTCGATGAGCTTAATGAACGTTTTTTTAAAGCGTGGATCTGTGTTTATTCCGGTTCCAATTGCGGTTCCGCCGATTCCGAGATATTTCATGCTTTTGAGCGAATAAATAAGACTGTCCATGTCGCGCTTAATTGCGTCTGCATATGCGCCAAATTCTTGGCCGAGCGTGATTGGAACTGCGTCTTGCAAATGTGTGCGACCGACTTTTAAAACATTTCTGAATTGTTTTGATTTTGCGCGGAGAGCTTTTTCACATTCGCTTAAGCTTTTTAACATTGGTTTTGCGCCGAATAGAATTGCGATGCAAAGTGCGACCGGAATTATGTCATTTGAAGATTGTGACATATTTACGTGATTGTTCGGATGAACAAATTGGTATTCTCCTTTTTTGCCACCAAGGAGCTCATTTGCGCGGTTGGCAATGATTTCATTGGCATTCATATTAAAAGGTGTGCCTGCGCCAGCTTGAAACACGTCCAGCTTGTATTCTTCGTTGAATTTGCCGGAAATAAATTCTTTTGCGGCCGTTTCTATGGCTTTTGCGAGTTTTGGGTCGATTAAGCCGAGTTTTGCGTTTGATTGCGATGATATTAATTTAACAATTCCAATTGCACGTATAAAATGTTTTGATGCCGTTAAATCGCTTATTTGGAAGTTTTGCTTTGCTCTTGCTGTGAAACTGCCAATATATGAATCTTCAGGAACTTGAATGTGACCTAAGGTGTCTTTTTCAATGCGAAATTTGTCCATAGTGGTTTTATGTGTCTTTTAAAAAGCTATTGTACCAAATCTTTTTTCAAAATCAAATTGATTTTTGTTTGCTATATGCTAAACTTGGATGTGCTTAACTATTTAAATAAAATTATATATGGCTAAAGAATGTGCAGTTACAGGTAAAAAAGTACAAGTTGGAAGAAATGTAAGTCATTCAAATAGAAAGACTTTAAGACGTTTTTTCCCGGCTTTGACCGTTAAAAGAGTTTTCAATAAGACAACCGGAAAATTTGAGAAAATGATGCTTTCCAATAAGGGTCTTAAGACTCTTACAAAGAGAATGAAATAATTTGTTCGTAAATTTTCATTTATTTAATTAACCCCTTCATTATGAAAATGAAAAATATAAACGTTTGGATGGTTGCGTTTTTCTTTTTGATTGGCCTTATTTTGGGTGCGGCAACTATTTATTGCGTCGGAAAATGGACATCACTTTTTGATAAAACCGTCGTCACGACTGAAAAACAGCCTGAGGATAAAGTCGTTTCATTTAACATGAAAGATTTAGTTGCACTCGGATCCGATTCCGCACCAATCACAGTTGTTGAATTTAGCGATTTTCAATGTCCCGCATGTAGTGGATTTGAAACACAGGTTTGGCCTGAATTTAAAGCAAAATTCATTGATACAGGAAAGGTTAAATTTTATATGAAGAATTTTCCGCTTTTTAGTATTCATCCACAGGCTGAAAAAGCCGCTGAAGCATCACAGTGTGCTTTTGAACAAGGTAAATATTGGGAAATGCACGATTCTCTTTATACGAACGTGAAACAATGGAGCGGAAATAAAAAAGCTGAGGATGTTTTCGTATCATTAGCGAAAAAACTTTCACTTGATGAAGCAAAATTTAAAGAATGTTTAACTTCAAACAAATATCAAGAATTTGTTGTGAATAGCCTTAAAGAAGGTATCGCTGCGGAAGTTGAAGGTACGCCAACATTTTTTGTGAATGGTGAAAAAGCTTTCTTTGGAGTTTATCCGGTTTCAAGCTTTGAAACTTATTTTGCAAAATTGGGAGTAAATTAGCAGACCGCTCCACGTAGTGGAGCACAGGTCTTAGCAGCAATTATCTAATATATCGTTGATTTTATTTGTGCTTTTTGGTGTGTTTTTTGGCTTTTGTAAAACAAAAACGATTATCATTAGAATTATTGATGCGACTGCGGAAATCATTGTTATTTCGAATTGGCGCGTTAAAAATGAATACATCGTTGCTGTGCCGCCGACGATAATGATTAAGCGCATGAGCCAGAATTTTTGAAGGTCAAATTTTTTGAACCAGCCTTCGGCTTTATACATAAGTCCGCCGATGCTTTCACCGATTAAAAGAGTAATAATAGTTAGATCGATTTTGCCTCCAAGAAGATAAAAAGCAAATGCGCAAATCCAAGTTACGCTGACTGCTGCGCAAATTGAGCACGGCGCGATTTTGAATGTTTTTTTGATCCAATTTTTAGAAAATGCGAAGATGAAATAGAGGACTGTGATTGAGAGAATGAGATAATAAGGAGACATGGTGAGTTTGGTTAGTGTTTTTTTTATTATATCACTATAATTAAATCATGGCGCTTACTGAATCAAAACAAATTGAACTTGGATCGTTGATTAAGAAATTTTCTTTGAAAGGAACGGATGAGCAGATTTATACGCATGATTCTTGGGAGGATGCGAAAGTTATGGTTATTGTTTTCATGTGCAACCATTGTCCTTATGTCCAAGCGGTTTGGTCACGCATGATTAAATTGCAAAACGATTATAAGTATAAGAACGTGCAGTTTATTGGAATAAATTCGAATGATGATAGTGATTTTCCGGAAGATAGTTTTGAAAATATGAAAAAATATGTGAGCGAAAAGGGCCAGAATTTTCCTTATTTAAGAGATGAAACGCAGGAAGTCGCAAAGGAATTTGGCGCAGTCTGCACACCGGATATTTTTGTTTATGATGGTCGTAGAATGCTCGTTTATCATGGTAGATTTGATGATAATTGGAAGGATGAAAGCAAGGTGCAAAGCCATGATTTGAAGGACGCAATTGATTCGGTTTTGGCAGGCGTCGCGCCAAAAGAAGGGCAGGTGCCGAGCATGGGGTGTAGTATAAAGTGGAAACCATCTTTTCTTTAGAAGTCACTCCAATTTATCCCAATTCACTCCAAGTCACGCCAAATAATTTTCAAATTCCAATAATTTGAATTTTTGTATTGGGATTTTTTTGGAGTGAGTTGGTGTGACTTTGAGTTTGGTGTGACTTCGATGTTATAATGTTCATATGCTTTTTGTTGCGGATTTACATATTCATTCAAAATATTCACGTGCGACTAGCGGGAAGATGGATTTGGAAAATCTTTATAAATGGGCGCAGATGAAGGGAATAAAGGTGATGGCGACGGGTGATTTTACGCATCCGATTTGGTTTAAAGAGTTGCGTTCAAAATTGGAACCTGCGGAATATGGCTTGTTTAAGCTGAAACCCGAGATTGAGAAAACGCTTAAAGATGATGTGCCGGAAAGTTGCAGGAGCGATATGCGGTTTATGCTGACGAGCGAAGTTAGCAGTATTTATACGGCGCTCGGGAAGGGGAGAAGAGTGCATAATTTGATTGCTGTGCCGTCTTTTGAAATTGCGGAAGAAATAAATAAAAGGCTGAGTATGGTTGGGAATTTGATGAGCGATGGAAGGCCGATTTTGGGTTTGCCATCCGATAAACTGGCTGAAATTGTTTTTATGGTTTCGGAAGAGGCGGTGCTTGTGCCGGCGCATATTTGGACGCCTTATTTCTCTGTTTTTGGATCAATGTCCGGTTTTGATTCGCTTGAAGAATGTTTTGGAAAATGGACTGATAAAATTTTTGCGATTGAAACAGGGTTATCTAGCGATCCTGCGATGAATTGGCGGTTGAGTGCGCTTGATAAAGTGACTTTGATTTCCAATTCGGATTCGCATTCTTTGCCAAGGATTGGGAGGGAGGCAAATGTTTTTGATACGGATTTGAGTTATACGGCGATTTGGAATGCGGTGCGCGAAAAAGATCCAAAAAAGTTTTTATTTACGATTGAATTTTTTCCGGAAGAGGGAAGATATCATTTTGATGGGCATGCGGCTTGTCATATGTCTTGCCCGCCCGAAGAAACGAGAAAATACAATGGGATTTGTCCTAAGTGCTCTCGAAAAGTGACTGTTGGAGTTTTGAATCGTGTGGAAAAATTGGCTGATCGAGAAGTTGGATTTGTGCCAAAAAAACATATCCCTTATAAAAATTTGGTTTCTTTGGACAAGATTATTGCTGATGCCATGGGTTTCGCTGAAATAAGCGTAAAAGTGCAGCATGAATATTTGAAATTGATTTATGTGCTTGGAAATGAACTTAAGATTTTATTAAAAACGCCTATACAAGAAATTGCGAAAATTTCGACACCAAAAATCGCGGAAGGAGTTTTGAAAGTGCGTGAGGGTAAATTAAAAATTGTGCCCGGATACGATGGAGAATATGGCAAAATTAAGATTTTTAGTGAGAAGAAACCGGAGGGAGCGGTGTCTGCGAAGGCAAATCTGAGTTAGTTTTTCGAATTAAGATGAATGCAATCATTCCTGCGCCAATAATAGTCATAATTGCCGCAAGCATTTGTTCGAGCGAGAATATTCCAAATATTGGTGTTTGATCTGGCGCTATTTCGCGGAAGAATTCGGCAATAAAACGGAAAATGCCATATAGGATTGCGAAAAGCCAGGTTAGAATTCCAGGTTCCATTTTCTTTTTGCGCAAAAAGAAAAGAATTAAGAAAAGTGCGACGCCTTCAAGCAAAAATTCGAAGAGTTGTGATGGATATCTGCATCGTCCCGGATCATCTGGAAAATACATGCAAATGGCGGATTTTGTTACCTTGCCATAAAGTTCGCCGTTTATGAAATTTCCGATACGCACGAACGCGATTCCGAGCGGTATGCACGGGATTATCAAGTCCATGATTTTATAGAACGAGATTTTTTCAATGCGGCTGAAGATGTAAAACGCGACGACAAATCCGATTACGCCGCCAAAAAATGCCATTCCGCCTTTCCAGACTTTGAATATTTCGAGTGGATTTGCGAAATAAAAAGATTGATATGAAGTGAGAACGTGCCCAATTCTGCCGCCGATTAAAACGCCTAGGAGTGCGGCTAAAAGTAAATTTACAAGGAAATCTTTTGATAGATAAATTTTGCGTTCACCAAAGAATTTTTTAATAAGCAGTATTCCGAATGTAAAAGCTAAAATATACATTAAGCCATACCAGCGGATTTCGAGAGTTCCGAGAGTTACGAGGACGGGGTTTATGTTTGGATATGGTAGCATGATATAATTTCTAACGTTATTTTAAGCGTTTGAGTCTAAAGAGGGAAGAGGGAGAGGCTATATGTATTTGACAAGATAATAATGAAATGTTATAATTAATATATAAAATAATAAAAATTGATATGGGTGATGCGAATAATGGTCAAAAAGACAATCTGTTTTTTCCTCCAGATGATCCTGTCTGGCAACCATTTCGTTTGAGAGATGCAAGTTCACCTGAAATTGATCCCGCTGCCGATACTGATAAATTAAATTTTAAGCTTAAGCCTAAGTATTTTGCTGATACGCGAACTAGAGCTGATGCAGTTTTTAGACAGGGTGAATTTGATGAAGCTCGTCCCGCAGAAGGCTTAGATGCTTATATTGATGGATTGGCGCGATATAATCGTTTTTCCGCTGAAGAGATGGAGGCTATTTTGAAACTTGTTCCCGGAGATAGCGATTTAGCTAAAGGTTTTGAAAAGCTTCCTGTTGGTTTGCGTGATAACGCTTATATTGTTGATCCTAAGTTGTTTACAGCAAGTCGTTTTGCTCATTTTACAGGCGCTGATTGTGTTATTTGTTATAAAGATAAAGACGGAAGTTATGTGATTATGCCTGTGTTTTGTAAAAACATTAAAGGACAAGAAGTTTTGCATGAGAAAGACTATTCAGCTTTGAGCGGTAAGCCTTTCGAAACCGTTAAAAGCGCTCTTTCAGATTTGCACGAGTTTTATTTTGATCATATTCATCCAAAAGAGGCAGTTATTATTGATGCGGTTAATAGAGCTGTTAATGGTTCATATTTGGCCGATGATGAAAAGGTCCGAAACGATGATTTAGACAGTGGTTGGTTTGAAGAAAAAGAAAAAAAGGTGGCTTAAGTTTATTTTTTAAATCTTTTTACAGCAATCTAGCTCTTTCGTACTGCAAAGTTTTTTGTATAAATATGAGCCGATTGGAATTGGGGCGAACATTGAGAGCCCACGGAATAAAATTGTGATGATTACGGCCATTTCAAGCGGTACACCGAGTGCAGTATAAAAGAAAACCATGCTGCCTTCAAAAATGCCGATTCCACTTGGTATAAGTGAAACGAGAGATAAGACTTGCGCCAATACAAATCCAACCATTGCTGTTCCGAATGTTTGATGTGCGTGGAACGATCTGAATAGAAAATATATTGTAAATGAATTTAAGAGGAACATCGCGACTTGCCAGAATGTAGGCCAAAATAAGTATTTGATTTTTGATTTTAAGACGTCGATTGCACTTTCTATGTCGTTTTCTTGAAGATCTTTGCTGTGTAACATGCTTTCGTCTTTATTTCCTGAGAATTTTGCAAAGTTGCGTTTTAGCCATGCGATTGTTTTATGGAGTTGTTCGTGATGCCCCAAAAGCCAGCCGATGAGCACTGTTATTATTATTACAAGTACTATTCCAATCACTGTGCCCCAGAATAAAAATCTTGTGACATTATGAGTCGTTGCGAGATAAACGAGTCCGGCGAGCATTAATATGATAAGTGATGCGTAATACGTAAAGACTTCGAGTACAACGACTTGTAGTCCTTGTTTTGGCACGATGCCTTTTTTGTGCAGAACAGATACGAAAAACCAGTTATTGCTGATGCCGAGAGACGGGATTATTTTGGATAAAAAGAGCATTACTATTGAGGATTCCATAAGCTCGCGCGTTGTGAGAATTTTTTCAAGTTTGAATATCTTGAGAATTCCTTCATATGTATATGCGTTGCAGAGATATGTGAAGATTTGTGCGATGATTGCGAGTGTTATCCAAACGGGTCCGCCTTTCGAGAAAAGCTGAAGCGTATATTTGATTTCACCGAATTTGAAGTAGATAAATACCATTACTGCTGCCAGCAGGATATAGTAGAAAGATTTTTGTACGTATGAGATTGTTTTTGCGATCATACTGTTGGATATTCTATCATAAAGCTTTGTATTTGGATAGATTTGCCCACTCGGTTTCCGTGACACTTTTTTATTCCAAAAAATCCATACCTTAAACATTTACCCAAAATCAATTTCTTATGCTAAAATCCGGTGTATGGAAGTGAAAAAACTTGAAATACGTGCAAAAGTTATAAAAGCGATTCGGGAGTTTTTTTGGCGCAATAAGTTTGTTGAAACGGATACGCCGATTATGGTTGCGCATCCCGGAATGGAGCCATATTTGGACCCTTTTAAAACGCAATTTAAAAGTGAAAGAAGTGAAACGCAAGATATGTATTTGATCACTTCGCCTGAATATGCGATGAAAAGACTTCTTGCCGCGGGGTTTAAGAATATTTTTCAAATAACACATACTTTTCGAAATAAAGAAGTGGGCGCAACTCACAATCCGGAATTTGCGATGCTTGAGTGGTATCGAACAAATGCGGATTATAGAGATATTATGCGCGATACTGAAAATATGATTTTCGATGTTTGTAGGCGAGTTTTTAAGAAATCGAAAATAAAGTATCAAGGAGTGGAAATTGATTTGAAGCCGCCGTTTGAAAGGCTTAGTGTTGTTGAGGTTTTTAAAAAATACGCGGGAATTGATAAAAAAACCTTGGAGAATGAAGAGGCGCTTAAAGCTATTGTTGTTAAAAAAGGCTATAGCACAAGCAAAACCATGGATTATTCTGATGCATTTTTTCTTATATTTTTAAATGAAATCGAGAGAAAATTGGGTGCAAAAAAGCCTGTGTTTTTGTATGATTATCCTTTATGTATGGCGGCACTTTCCAAGCAAAGCAAAAAAGATAAAAAATATGCGGAAAGGTTTGAGCTTTATATCGCCGGACTTGAGCTTGCGAATGCATTTTCCGAATTAATTGATGCAAAAGAGCAGCGCGCGCGACTTGAAGATGAACAGGAAATGCGAAGACGTCTTAAGAAAGAAGTTTATTCGATTGACGAGAAATTCATTTCTGCTTTAGAATACATGTCGGAGTCAGGAGGAATTGCTCTTGGCGTTGATCGTCTCGTTATGCTTTTTACCGATTCTACGAAGATAGACGATATTATGTTTTGTGGAGAAAAGTTCATTAAGGAATAATCAATTAAACAATTATCAATATGCAAACATCAGACTTTAGAAAAGGGAATGCAGTGAAGTATAACGGTGAAACTTGGCTTATTTCGGATTTTCAATTTGTTAATCCGGGCAAGGGCACGGCTTTTACGAGAACAAAATTAAAGAATATCAAAACCGGTAAAGCTCTTGAAGTTTCTTTTAAATCCGGTGAAAGTATTGAGGAAGCCGATCTTCAATATCGAAGATGCCAATATATGTATAACGATGGAACGGATTATAATTTTATGGATAATAAAACTTATGATCAGTTTACGATCCCAAAAGACATGGTTTCCGAA
>JBAYGM010000024.1:0-10672 GCA_041666705.1 Candidatus Altimarinota bacterium
AGTGTCATTTTCATGATGGAGGGATAACCTCAATCAGTATTTTAGCACCATTATCGATTGGTATTGTATAGTCATGCATGGCATTTATAATCGTTTTCCATGTGTAGACGTAATTTTCGCCACTTCGGGTTCCAACGTCTTCTGTGATGATCTTTTCATCAGCTTTGTAGCCTTTTATGACCATAACGTGATAGTCCGGTCCGCCGTTTGTGTAAAAAGGATTTTTAAGTTCCTTTCCTGCAAGTGGAACTATGATAAAGTGCCCTTTCGCTAATATGCTTTGTACGTCTTTAAAGCTTGGGTCCTTGTGAATGATACCCTTAAGGTTTAAAAAGTTTTTTAATGTTTTGACGATTTGATTTATGTCATTTTCTTTGTAGTCGCCATACATTTTGTTTTCATAAGCAACAATTGCTAAAATTTGATCGCGAAATTGTTCGCGCGTCCAATTGTGCTTAAAATACGTGTTTGCGACAAGCAACATACTGGCTTCTTCACAAGCGTTTTGCCATGGTTCACGCCAATCGCCAAAAGGCGCTTGCGTATAAAATTTCATCGCAAGATTGAGTTCTATTGGAGGCGATGGCGGAGTTGCCGGAACAACGGGAGTTGCCGCTGGAATTGTCGGAGTTGGGTTTGAAGCTTGAGCAGTTTTTTCGGTTGGTTGATTGGCAGCGATAGTATCTATATTTATCGCTTCAGGTACTTTTTCTTTTATATATGAAGCGCTTTTTGTTATGCGATAAAGTCCAAATCCCCCTATGCCTACGACAAAGACCGCAATAAAGATCGTAACTAAAAGTTTTGATTTTTTCATCATAGAAGTATTTTTTTTGATGGTTATATTTTAACCATACACTTTTAACGTGAGAATGATACAAGATCGTGATATTGTTGATTTATGAAAAATAGAGCTTTAAAAATTGTTTTTGCCGTACTGCTTTTTATTTTTATTTTTATAGCGGCGAATATGGCGAGACAGGCTTGGGCGTTTAGAGTCCATAAAGATTATTTTAAGCAGCCAATCGAGCAGCAAAAAATTCAAGAATGGATGACTTTTAGGCTTATTGAAAGGCGTTACGATATTAAGCCTGAAGTTGTTTTACGTAAGACGTTGTCTTTTCCCGAATTTAAAAGCCCAATTTCCAAATATTGTTTAAAGGAAAAGCTGGATTGCAATAAATTGATTATAGACCTGGAAAACTACAGAGGATTAAATTCAAATAAAGTACCATGATTGATTATATTGTAAGATTTTTAGATGGTAACATTTATTTGTTTTTGTTGGTTATCCCATTTTTAGGGCAACTTGGCATTCCCGGTAGTATGTTTTTTGTTTTATATGCCGGATCTCAAGCGAATAACTACAATGATTTATTTGTATTTTTTATTATTGTGCTAATTTCTGAGATTGCAGGGGATTTATTGAGCTATGGCGTTGGAAGATTGTTTTGGGAGACGGCTTTGGTTAAGAGAATATTGCATTATAAAAGAATTAAAAAAGTATTTGATAAAAGTAAGCTTTTTATGGAAGATAAAGGTGGGGTTAGTATATTTCTTTCAAGGTTTCTTGTTACCGGGATAGGGGCTAGCGTGAACTATATATCCGGTTTAGAGCTTTATAGTCTTAAAAAGTTTGCATTTCTTGTTGTTACGGGAGAAATCCTTTATTCTATCGAGCTTCTGTTTTTAGGTTATTTTTTCAAAGAAACGTTTGAAGAAATTGCGAATTTGTTTACGAATTTTAGTACACTTATAATTTTAGGGTTTGTTTTGTATATTATTTGGAAAAATGCTTTTAGAATGAGCCCATCTGGCAATGCGTAGGCGGTATCTTTTAATGTTATTGTGGCGTACTGTTAAATTATGAAAAAACTTTTTATCTTATTTGCAGTGATTTTGTTTGTTTCGGGGTGTACGAATGTGACTGTGCCCGCTCAGAGCGTTCCGGTTCCAGCTCCTGTTTTAGTCGTTCCGCCAAGTACGCAGGTCTATAATAACGGGACTTACAATTTTGAATTTACTTATCCTGTGGAATTTGTTTTTGCGAATCCGGTCTATACCAATTTTGAGAATCAAATTGTTCAGATTAATCTTCTAAAAAGCGCTTATCCAAGCACTAATTTTGGCGATGCCGCTTTTGCGGTTGGCTCGGTTTATACCAAAACATTACCGGAATGCTTGAAGATCGGATCGGATAAATTTGGTGAAAATTTTGACGCAAAAAATTCAGTTGTTATAAATGGAGCTACTTTTTACAAAGCTTCTGCATCTGATGCGGGGATGGGTAATCTTTATGAATCAAGAGGCTTTTTGACTTATCATGACAGCAATTGTTTTGAAATAGTCGAGGCTCTTCATTCCACCCGTATTGAAAATTATCCTGAAAATACGGTCAAAGAGATTGATAAGACTTTGATTTGGCAAAGACTCGATGATATTTTAAATACTTTTAAATTTTAATACGTCACGTCAAGTCGCCCCGTGTTTGTGTCTCCAAGGTAGAAGTGGAAGTTTAATGTTGTGCCGATTTTTGTGGCGGTGAAGTCTACGTTTGTATTGCTGTCTATTTTGTAGCCAAGTGTAATTAAAGCGGCGCTTATTTTGTTTATATCGTCTTTTGTGACGAGTCGCTTAAATCTGTATGCAACCCATCCTCCGGCAAAATCATCCCATAGTTTTACTTCGTTATTGAATACTTTCTTTAAAACCGGCATTAATTCGTCATTTATTGGTTTCCCTTTTTTGCTGGTGGCTTCTATTTCTTTGGTCTCTTCGTATTTCATTTGAGGTCGTGTTTTGGTCGTGATGGCGGCATTGTTCGTTGTATCGTTTTTAGCCGTTATACTGCAAAATTGCACATTGTAGGTTTTTGCGGCTGAGGCTACAGTGTTTACGCCTTTTTTATCGCCAACTTTGATTTTTCTAACAATATTATCCATTGGATATGACTGTAATAATTTTGGTGAATTTAAGTTGTTAGCGACTATATAAGAGCTGACATCAGCGCTTTCCGTGTCGGTAAAATTTGTAATAAGGTCATTGTTATTGCCTAAATTTCCATTGGCATCTAGTTTTAAAATCATAGCTTCAGTGGCTTCTATCCACGAGCCAAGGCTTTTGCGTTTGATTCCCGTATGCCATGTGCCGACTATTGCGTATCCCGAATCAGCGGTTTGGATTACGTCATAGCCATATAAGTTTTTTGTAATTCCTATTTTTTTGCCCCATTGATATTTAAAGTCGGCATCAGTTTTTACCAAAATAATGTTTTTAGCTTCAAATGGAGCATTTGTGTTTTCAATAGTGTCGGCAATTTTTTCCATTTCTTTTTTGGACGCCGGCGTTTCTTGGCTCATTATTGGATATTTTTTATAATATTCATTCATCATTTCATCGTATGTTTTTATACGTTGTCCAAGTTGTTGGTCATCAACAGCTAAGGCGTTTCCCATGATGATATATCCTCCGTCTTTTGTTTTTTCTATCACCGAATCTTCCAGATATTTTTTGAGTTTAAGGGTTCTTGTCCATACAAATTTGCCTTTGTTGTCCACTTTTACGGCCACGAAGTTTAATTCTTTGCCGGCATTTTCTTTTAATTTGGTGATTTCGTCTGCTGCTAAACTGGAAGAGTAAAAATTTCCTAAAGCAATGTATCCGCCATCTGAAGTTTGTTCAGCTGTGAAAAAGGTCCCGAAAGGTAAGTGCATTTTATTGGGAGTTCCAACTTTGAGACTTTTTCCGTCAGGTCCTATCGTTAAATTTGGGATTTCAAGCGGTACGCTTTCCAGCCCGGTTGCCCATTCATATTCTCCGTTTTTATTTAATTTTACGAGGGCGGGTACATTCTGGTTATTTTCATCTACAAGCTTGATATTGCCGATCAGAATATATCCTTCGTCTTTTGTTTGTTCTGCGAATTTGATTTCGTGCTGTACGTCGGCGTCAATTTCTTTAAGCCAGTTGGTCTCACCATTGGCGTTAAAATTTCCCAAAAACATTATATGCATGACATCGGCAACGTCCGGTTGCCCGACTAATGCTCCCGTCATTCCCGACATTACAAATCCACCGTCTTTTGTAGGGATGAGTTTGGCGGGTGTGTCTGTGCTTTCTCTGCTTATTGTTCTTGTCCAAATTGGATTTCCTTTATTATCAATTTTTACCACAAGATTATCGCCTTGTGCTTCAAGCTTTAATTGTTCTTCGTCCGTTGTAAATTCTCCGCTGATTTCTCCGGCTGCGACATAATTTCCGTCTTTGAGTTGAGTGATGGCATAGCCATCAGAACTGCAATTATTATAAAGCTTGCTCCATCCTTTATCTCCATTGCTGTCAGCTTTAATCCAAAACATACTATAGCCACATAATTCGCCGGGGTTTATGGTGTGTCCTGTAATAACATATTCACCATTTTTTGCTTGTACTATTGAATAAGCATCCGATTTTTCTTTAATGCGATATGATTTTATAAACGTTGTTGTTTTTGTTGTTTGACATGCGTCTTTTGGAGTTGAAATAACCTGAGCTGAAATAACACTATTCAAGTAGTCTCTTGTGTTAGGAAGACATAACAAAATCGCAGCTGCGAAAATTATCGTTACTGTAATTACAGGCATGTAATTTTTTTTGCGCATGTAGTAATCTTCCTATCGTTATGGAAAAAATGCAAATTTTCTGCTACCATAAGCGCATGGAAATAAAATCTGCAGTATTTATTAAGGGCATAGTTGGGACTGATGATATTTTGGACGATGGAAAACCGCAAATTGCTTTCATCGGTCGTTCAAATGTTGGTAAGTCCAGCACAATCAATTCCTTGGTGAAGCAGGGCAATTTGGCAAGGACAAGCTCTTATCCCGGACGCACGCAAGAAATAAATTTGTTTTTGATAAATAAATCTTTTTATTTGGTGGATTTGCCCGGATATGGCTATACGAGAACTTCAAAAACTCAGCGTCAAACGCTTCAAAAGCGAATTTATTGGTATTTGTTGGATTCTGATTATACGCAAAAAGCGGTTGTTTTGATTGTGGATGCGAATGTTGGGCTGACTGAAGATGATGCGCGAATGATTTATAGCTTGGAGGAAAAAGGGAAAAATCTCATTATTATTGCGAATAAGATTGATAAGATAAAAAAAACTGATTATACGAAAAAGATGGAAAAGCTTCAAGAAGCTGTTGGCGAACATAAAATTATTCCATATTCCGCGGAAAAGAAGATTGGAGTGGGCGAGTTGTTGAAGGAGATTTTGAAGTGAGATTTTAGATTTGTATCATTTCATCGATTACAATGTAACCTGTATCGGCGATTTTCGGCATAGGTGTTTCCGGTGACAAATGTCTTTTTGAGGGCAGTAATTCAAGAGTTGGGCTATTTGCGCTTGTCCTTGTCATTGTTGCGAAACCTTCGCTTCCTAATTCTACGCCAAGTTTATGAAAAAAATCTGCCGTATCAGGTGAGAAGATGTGATAATTGTGTGGTGATTCAGCCGTTGGCTCTTGTCGAGGTGTAGCTAAGATTCTTTTTAGCCTTTCTCTTACTCCTGCGAATCTTTCCAGTATGTCCGCTGCTCCAGAGTTTATTCTATTGGTGCTTCTTCTATCCGGATGTTTTTTGCCATCCATGCTTGTGTATTCATGTTTGCATAAATCGCGTATTGCTCTTGGAATATCCAAAAGTCCTCTAATTGGCTTTTCCCTTAGGCTTTCATCTACAGTTGCTTCGTGTAATCCTTCTTCGAATTTCATAATTTATTTATTTAAAAATAGGAGTTTATATTATTCTTTCGTTGTGTCAGATGTCAAATCTTTTAAAAAACTACGACTTTATTTTTATATATAATTAATTTGTCGTCGGCATATTTTTTTATTGCCGTATAAAATACTTTTGCCTCAGTCTCTTCGCCTTGGTCTTCAAGTTTTTTTGCGTCATATCCCTCTTTTACGCGTGAAACGTCTTGCTCTATTATTTGTCCTTGGTCTAATTCCGGTATCACAAAATGGCTTGTTGCTCCAATCAATTTTACTCCTTTGCTGTATGCGTCTTCATAAGGATTTGCTCCTACAAAACACGGCAAGAATGAGTGATGGATGTTGATTATGCGATTTTTATATTCACTTACAAATTTTGGACTTAAAACCTTCATGTATCTCGCTAATCCTATAAAATCCGGTTTGTATTTTTTTAATATTTCCAGTTGTTTTTGTTCATATCCATCTTCTTTTGTTGAGGTAAAATGGAACGGTATGTTGTAAAATTTTGCGATATTTTCTATGTTTTTTGAATTGGATATTATGACGGGGATGTCTACATTTATGTTTCCTTCTTTCCAGTTATAAAGTATTTTTTCAAGACAATGAGTTGTTTTTGAGGCTAATAAAGCGAGTTTTTTTATATGTGTCGAACAACCAACTTTGAATTCCATGTCATATTTTTTTGCTATTGGTTGAAATTGTTTTTCTATGTCCGTATCACACGCAAATTTATTTGGTCCTGCCCATTTTACTCTTATAAAAAGGTGATTATCAGTTTTTTCGCCTATGTGTTTTAAGTCAACTATATTACCTTTTTTTGAATCAATAAAATCGGCTATTGCATGTAGTATTCCTTGTTTGTTTTGGCAAGAGATAAGCAAAATTGATCTGGCGTTTTTAATTTTATCCATAGTGTGTTTTTAGTGTTTCTATTATACCATCTCATGAAAGTTTTGCGATTGATTCGCCCGCCAAGCATCCTGTTGCCCATGCGGCTTGGAGATTGAATCCACCGGTGAAGCCGTCAATATTCAAAACTTCGCCGCCAAAAAAGAGTCCCGGGCAGATTTTGGATTGCATTGTTTTCGGATCAACTTCGGATAAGTCAATGCCTCCGGCTGTGACAAATTCTTCGCCGGAAATGCGTGCGACTATATTGAGTGGTAAGTTTTTGATTGTTTTTGCGACTTCGTGCATTTCATTTTTCGTAAGCTCGGAAATGCGTTTTTCAGGATTTATTTTTGTTATTTTGCCGACTATTTCTGTGAGTTTTTGCGCGAGTGTTCCGACTCTTATATTCTTGAATGCTTTTTTTGGATTAATTTGAATTTCTGTGCGAATTATTTTGCTTAAATCTTCGTGCGAGATGTTTGGAAATAAATCTATGGAAATTGGAAGTGGCGATGATTCGTTGAATTTTTCATATGCGATTAAACTTGAAATCGCAAAAACCGCGGGACCACTGATTCCTTTGTGCGTAAACAAAAATGGGCCGCGGAAAGTGTGTTTTCCGGCTGTGATTTCTGCATCATTAAAAGAGATTCCGGAAACGTCCCTTGTCCAATCTTCTTTTGTTGCGAGTGCGCTTAAGCTTGGTGCGAGTTCTGTGACTTTGTGTCCGAGTGATTGCGCAAATTCGTATCCGTCTCCAACTGATCCTGTTTCTGCGTATGCTTTTCCACCCGTTGTGATTATTATGGCATCAAAAGTTTGATTTTGTCTTTTTGCAAATTGAACGAGGAATTTATCATCTTTTTTGGAAATCTTGAAAACGGTTTGGTTTTTGAGAATGTGAATATTTTTATTTTCCAGAAATATTTTTTCAAAAGCTTTTACGATGTCTATGCCATTTTCAGAGCAGGGGAATATGCGTAAATCTTTTTCTTCTTTTAATGGAACGCCATGATTTTCGAAAAATTCACGAACGCGCTTCGGAGAAAAATTATACATTGCATGTTTTAAAAATCTTGAGCCGCGTGGATATCTGTTTAAGATTTCCGGAATATCGTTTACTCCGGTTGTGACATTGCATCTTCCGCCGCCTGTTAAAGCCACTTTTTTGCCAAAAATCGTGTTGCGGTCAATGATGTATACGTTAATATCTTTGTGTGATTCGGCGATCGTTGCAGCTGCCATCATGCCTGCCGCGCCTGCGCCAATGATTGCGATTTCCATATTAATTATGCTTTTTTAAAATCATGCTCCGGAAACCTTCGACCTTCGTATCTTTCAAGTTTTAAGACTTTTTGTTGGCCGAGAATTTCTTTTGCTAAGGGGTCATTATACTCGCTATCAAAAACAACGCGAGTTAATCCTGCGTTTATGATCATTTTTGTGCAAATGACGCATGGAGATGCGTTGCAATAAAGTGTTCCATTTTCGATTGATATGCCGAATTTTGAAGCTTGAGTGATTGCGTTTTGTTCTGCGTGGGTTCCGCGGCAAAGTTCGTGGCGTTGTCCTGATGGAATTCCGAGTTTTTCTCTTAAGCATCCGCCTTGTTCTGCGCAATGAAGAATCCCGCGTGGAGCGCCGTTATATCCGGCCGTGAGTTGTTGTTTGTCTTTTGCGATGATTGCGCCGACGTGTCTTCTTAAGCATGTTGATCTTTTTGACCAAACATATGCGAGTTCCATGAAAATTTCATCAAATGTTGGGCGTTCGCCTTTTAATAATCCAAAGAAATGATTTAATTTTTGTTCCAGTTCTTCCATCGTGCCTTCGTTTCGGATTATGAAGTTTGTCATATCAAGGCACTTTGGAATTTGTTGGCCGGATGCGCTTTCTCCTTCGCCAAATTCACGAGCAAGATTTTTTTCAATTTCCGCGCGTGTGACGTGTTTTTCGCCTGTACGAGCTCTTGAAATGATTCTTTTGATTATCGTTTCTTTTGAAGCAAAAACGCCGATTAAGTGGAAGTCTTTAAGTCCTTGTAATTCTTCAACTTCTTTTGGATTTCGGATTCCATCGATAACAAAGCTTTCTTTTGATTTGGCTATTTTTGAACATATAAGTTTGCCAAGAACTCCCGGTCCATGTTTTTCACGCAAGCTATTTCCGACTGCCATTAAATTTTCACGAGTTTCAGGTTTTTTGCGTTTTTTGGCTTCTGCTCGGACTGCGTCTGAAAGTGAAATATATTTAAAACCACGCTTTTTTAACATATTTGCGAGTTCGCCTTTTCCGCATCCCATGTAGCCGGTTAATCCTATAAACATAATAAAAAAAGAATAAAATACGAGGGCATTTTATTCTTTAAATTTACAATTTTCAATGCGCGATTATTGCATGAGGTGAAATAAGCTAACTTTTACCAAGCCAATTTGTGGAGTTAAAAGAGAATGAATCATTGACCCGATAAATGCTGCTGCGAAAAGAATTCCCATTACTTTTCCGCGTGCTTTTGTTTTTTGGCTTACATGTTTTGAATAATTCCACATTTGCTTAAGTCCTTGAAATTGACCTCTTCCCGGTTGTCTGCTGTTTTTGTAGAGTGAGCGCATATTTGTTTATTTTTATTTTATATTGTCTATATAATAACATAAAATATATATTAAGTCAAATAAACATTAAGCTTGAAAAATTGATTTGTTTTTCAAGAGAGGTATTATAAAACCTTATAAAAATTAAAAAATATTCAATGGAAGTATTGCCTGTATCATCTACGATTGAAGTATTGCATACTCGTGGGATTTCAGAGGAGGATTTGTTATGTCAGGTCAAATCCATTCTGAGTTTCGTTGAAATTAGAACCAATCAGCCTATAGGCAGATATCTTGATACAGTTACAGCTATTGTTGCTCAAAAATTACTGCACGATGTGAGTTTGCTGGAAAGGTTTTTAGATGCTACGAGTGCTGATGTTCAGCTTGGGATTGTGGCTAATTTTTTTAATGAAGTGGCTATATCTGAAAAAATGAATGATGTTGTTGCAGTTATTAGAGATGGAGTGGAGCGTATTATTCCCGGTCTTGTTTCTTCGCCTGTGATTACCGCTACCAGAGATTCAAGAAGAGTTGAATATGCTGTTCGTGGTCCTATTGAGCAGGAAATAGATAAACAAGAAAAGGCGTGGTATGCGGAATTGAGAAATAAATTGGAATTTTGTGGTGATACCGCTTTGAATCCTGATGACATTATAGCTAAATTTTCCGTTTTAAGAGAGGATGGATTTGATGCGCAGAAGGAATTTTTGGCGGGGTATTTAGATGCGCATACTGTTGACAGTTTTATGCAAAGGATGCCAATACGCGTTAACATTGGTAATAGTTTTCCATATACAAGGCTTTCGCCAGCGTTTATTGAAGCATTGGAGGCGCGTTTGCTTACGACTGATGATTCTGGACAGGTTCATTTAAGCCTTGATCCTTTGATGCCATATTCAAGTTCAAGAGGTCTGCCCGAACTTGCTCCTTTGGTTCATGAAAAATTGGTTGAAAGAGGTATAGCGCATCCAAATGAGCCTTTCGCAGAATGGATTGAAAGGTTTGTACCTAGTAATGGTTCTTCTGAAGCTATTGCGATGACTTTTGACGTTCTTGTCGAAGAGCATGATGACGTTGTTATGACTGGTCGTGCAAATTATTCTTTATATTCCGCTCAAATTAAAAGAAGGGGGGCCAATGAAAGAACTGTCCCTTATGAAGGAGGGGACATAACAGTTGAGTCTGTCCTTAAGGCTTTAACTCCAAGAACAAGGTTGCTTATTATTAATTCTCCGAATAATCCCGGTGGATATATAGGTAAAAAGGAGCTTATAGAGGTTGTTGCTGAAGCTTTGAGAATAAATGGATCAAAGCAGGTTACGGTGCTTTTTGATGAAGCTTATGGGGGTATGACTTTTGGCGATAAAGTTGAAGATGATTTACCTGCTCGTATGGTTGCTTTATGCCCCGATCAAGTTATCGCTA
>JBAYGM010000025.1:0-10575 GCA_041666705.1 Candidatus Altimarinota bacterium
CTGACCCCACGCAATATAAACAGGCGCTTCATAGCCGGCAACAAGTCTTTTATATGAATTCACAATCGGATCAAGAACCGCACTCATCTCAGTAATATGCGTTAACTGACCGGCGATAAAACTCTTTGCAGTATCTGAAAAATAATAAGGCGCATCACCTTTTTTATAAAATACGTTTTTGCCATCTTTAAATAAACTCTGATGAACATGCATGCCAGAACCATTAATCCCAAAAATCGGCTTTGGCATAAACGTCGCATAAAGATCGTGTTTCGCGGCAATTGTTTTCATGACATATTTAAACGTAACCGCATTATCGGCCGCACTCAAAGCATTGTCATATTTAAACCCGATTTCCTGCTGACCATTAGCAACTTCATGTGTACTCCTTTCAACATCAATGCGCATTTCTTCAAGAGCAAAACACATTTCTTTTCTAATTTCTTCACCAAGATCTGTCGCAAAATCAAAATAACTTCCAGAATCATGTGGTAATGGAGTAATATTCCCTTCTTCATCTTTTTTAAAAAGGAAAAATTCCAATTCAGGACCTGTGTAATATGTATATCCAAGTTTTTTTGCTTCTAAAAGCTGTCTTTTTAAAACACCACGAGGATCGCCCGCAAAAGGCTTATCATCAGGCGTATAAACATCACAAATCATCCTTGCTGTAGGCGCATTTTCACGAGTCCAAGGAATAATCGCAAAAGTATCCAAATCAGGCTTCAAATACATATCGCTTTCAAAAATTCTTGCATAACCTTCAATCGAAGAACCATCAAACCAAACATTGTGATCAATCGCATCTTCCAGCTTAGAGGTTGGAACAGTTATCCCCTTCACTATGCCAAAAATGTCAATAAACTGCATATTCACAAATTCAATTCCTTCATGCTTAACAATGTCCATCACCATTTGCTTTGTGACGCCGGTTTTTGGCAAATCTTTGTAATAATTTCGTCTTACTGCCGCAGCTTTTGTAGGCATATTTTTGGGGTTAGATTTTAAGTAAATTTTTAAACTACAAATTCAAGGTATTACTAATTTTTTTCAATTTCAATCAATTTCGAACCGCGAAAAAATCGCTGTAGGAAAAAGTTTCACAACTTTAGAATCACGCATTAATAAGCCAAAAAATACATAAAATATAAAATGCATTGTATGGCATAAAACCTTGATGTAAAATTCTTCTGTCGAAAATTTCTACAACAATTTCAAATTGACAAAAACATTAATTCACACTCTTAAAGACATCGGATTAACGGATAAAGAATCTCGCGTTTATATCGCATGCCTTGAATCCGGCACAAGTCTTGTTTCAAAAATCGCAAAAGCATCCGGACTCAATCGCGTCACAACATATGATATCCTTGAAAAGCTCAAAGAAAAGGGCTTTGTAAGCTTTTTAACAAAAAACCAACTAAAATATTTCAGTGCCACGGATCCGGAAATTGTTGTTTCCGAAACACACAGAAAAGCGCAAAACTTAAAATCAATTTTACCGGACTTAAAGCGTTTAAAAGGCGACGCAATTCATCCACACATCCGCTACTTTGAAGGAGTTGAAGGCATAAAAGCCATTTACGCCGATACACTAACCAGCAAAAGTGAAATCTTAAACTATGCAAACTCACGTGAAATCCGCAAGTTTTGGCCTGACTATGACGACGAATACGTCAAGAAACGCGTAAAAAAGAAAATTTACCTTCGCGGCATCGCACCCGACGACGAATACGGTAAAACCGTTCATCAAAACGATAAAAAATATTTCCGTGAAATTCGTCTTATAGATCCACAAAAATTCGACTTCACTAATGAAATCAACGTCTACGACGACAAAGTCGCGATTGCCTCATTCACAGGCGAATTAATCGGCATGATAATCGAAAGCAAAGAAATCGCAAACACTCAAAAAGCGATCTTTAAAATGGCTTGGGAATTCGCAGGAATCAAAAAAGGACCAAAAGGGTTAAACGTGCATTTCTAGTTTAAATTTTCGAACTTCGTTTGTTGTGCCAATCCGTCACTTTCTGATATGCGCACCCAACCTGAAACAATAATTCTTCGCTAAACTGTGGCCCAATTATCTGAATTCCAACAGGTAAATCGGAATCGTCCCCTTTCACAAATCCAGCAGGAATAGACATCGCAGGTACGCCGGCAGCATTGATTGGGATCGTTAAAGCATCTGCTAAATATATTGAAAGCGGATTATTCATTTTCTCACCTATCTTCCAAGCTGGAATCGGCGCAACCGGAGAAATCAACACATCAACTTTTTTAAACGCAGCTTCGAAATCCTTAATAATAAGCGTTCTTACTTTCTGCGCTTTTTTATAATACGCATCATAATAACCTGCAGACAGAACATACGTGCCAATCATTATGCGTCTTTTAATCTCATCACTAAAACCTTCACCTCGAGCGCTTAAATAATAATCAAGCAAATCGCCGCCTTCATCTTGTGGCTTGCGACCATATCTTATTCCATCAAAACGCGCTAAATTCGCACTCAATTCCGCGGGCATCGTGACGTAATAAACCGAAACCGCATATTTTGTCATTGGAAGCGAAACTTCAATAATTTCCGCCCCCATTTTTTCGTATTCTTTCACGGCGGCCATAACAACCTCATGCACGCCGGCGTCAATTCCTTCTCCAAAATATTCTTTAGGAATGCCTATCTTTAAACCTTTAACACCTTTATCAATATTTTTTAAATAATCAGGAACCGGTTTATCTGGTGTTGTTGAATCAAGATCATCGTGACCCGCAATAACTTGCAAAATAGTCGCCGCATCTTCAACGGTTTTTGCAAACGTACCAATCGTATCCCAACTTGAAGCAAGAGCTGTAACACCACTTCTAGAGACTCTTCCATATGTAACTTTCAAACCCGTACATCCACAAAACGAAGCGGGTTCACGAATCGAACCACCCGTATCAGTCCCAAGCGCAAAAACAGCCATATCAGAAGCAACCGCGGCCGCACTTCCACCCGAACTTCCACCGGCAACACGATTAATATCCCAAGGATTACTCGTTGGACCAAAACATGAATATTCAGTTGAACCGCCGCAAGCAAATTCATCCATATTGGTTTTTCCAAGAAAAACAACCCCGGATTCCTTTAATTTTTTAACGATCGTAGCATCATAAGGCGGCACGAAATTCTCTAAAATCTTTGAACAGCAAGTTGTTCGTACGCCTTTTGTATTAAAAATATCCTTCAAAGCGCATGGAATTCCGGTTAAAGTACTTCCCTCATTTTTCGCCAAAACTTTATCCGCGTTTTCCGCATCCTTAAGAGCTTGCTCCTCGGTCTGCAAAACATATGCATGCAAATTTTTATCAACTTTTTTTATACGTTCAAAGTAAGCCTTTGTTAAATCAACCGAAGAAAATTTCTTTGATTTAAGTCCTTCGCTTGCCTCCTTTAATGTTAAATTTGTCAGATCCATTATTGTTTTATAACAGGTTTAACTTTTATTTGATTATTTTGAATTGGAAGCGGACTACATTTCAGTAAATCCTCACCGGTTGCAAGATTGCTTACAACCACATCTTCACGCGTCACATCTTTAAGTCCAGTCACCTGCGAAGTCGGCTCAACATCTTTCGTATCCACTTCTTCAAGAATTTTCACATATTCCAAAATATCCGTCAGCTGAGTGGAAAACTTCTTAATTTCCTCATCCGTAAGACGAATTCTCGCAAGCTTTGCAATATGTTTGACCTCTTCTTCCGAAAGCATAATTTTAATTTTACAGCGAGAATTATAGCATATTTTGTTTTTGAGCTAATAAAAATGGAGCAAAAACAAAATATGCTGTATAATATCCGCGATGGAAACAATAAAAAACATCCAAAAGGTCGGAATTTGGTTTTTCGCAATTTTAGGCGGAATTTATATTACAAGCGGCTTAATGATTCTTTCCGATTTTTATAAAATGCACGCAACCATAGCCCACCAAACGATACAAATTCCATTCATAATTTCCGCTTTAGTATACGGAATCGCACAATTAGTCGAAGGATTCACAGAACCCGGCCAACTCAACAAAAAAGTCCTGATTCCAGCCGGAGCAACGCTCGGCACATTCATAATACTTATTATTGTTTTTGAGATAATTTTCCCGGATTTAACGCCTTAATTTATGACGCAAATCAGAAAAGTAATGGTTTTCGGAACTTTTGACATTCTACATGCCGGACACGAAAACATGTTCAAACAAGCACGCGAACTCGGCGGATATATCATTGCAGTCATCGCTCGCGATTCAACTGTAAAAAAAATCAAAGGACGCGCCACGATCAATAACGAAAATCAACGCATTAAAAACCTCAAAAAAACCGAATTAATCGACAAAGTCATACTTGGAGATGAAAACGATAAATATTTCGCAATCAAAAAATACAGACCAAATATAATCGCACTCGGATATGACCAATTTGCTTTTACATACGGCATAAAAAGCCTGATCATTCAATTAAAACTCGATGCAAGTATTCATCGTTTAAAGCCTTACAAACCCGATGTATACAAATCATCATTAATAGCAAAACGCATACACTCCGGAATAAAAAAAGAAATTAAAACAACAATATATGAAAATCAAGGAAAACAACTTCTTTGTGATGCTTAAACGCACACTCGCATTAAGCGTCGCAAATATAAAAAGAAATGGCGTACTTTCAATCGGAATAACAATCGTCATGGCAATCCTCATTTTTATCTTTAACGTCCTTTTAGTTGTAAATTTCATCGCTTCCTCAACAATCAAAGACATGAGCTCAAAAGTCGATTTAGTCATTTACTTAAAAGAAGATACTGATAGGTATGATGCGGAAAAAATGGCTCTAGATATTCGAAGCATGCAAGGAGTACAAGAAGTAAAATTTATTTCAAGAGAAGAAGCATTTTCATCATTTAAAAAAGGTCATCCGGACACAGCAGGCTTTTTTGAGAAATACAACATGCAAAATCCTCTACCCCCAAGCATTCACATTATTGCAACAGATCCGACTCAATATTCATACATAGAAAATGAGCTTAAACAAAGCAAATATAAAGGCTTACTCGAAAATGTTACCGATCAAAATGACACCTCAATAACTCAAAAAGTTTCGGCAAAATTAACAGAAATGTCTTCATTCACAAAAAACATTATCCTGTGGGTGATCATGCTTTTCATAATTGGAAGTGCGCTCATAATCAACAACGCAATCCACATCACAATTTACTCCAGACGAGCGGAAATAAACATCATGAGACTTGTTGGCGCAAAACCAATGTTCATCAGACTTCCATTCATTTTTGAAGCCGCATGGTACGCAATCCTAGCAAGCATAATCGGCTTTATTCTCACATCTTTCATGCTTTGGGGAAAATTTCTTGGAGGATTTGGAATTTTCACTGAATCCGGACTTGGAATCGGAACGGTATTTTTAATTGAACTTTTCACGGCAATAATAATATGCGTACTTGGCAGCATCTGGAGCGTTCAAAGAAATATTAAAAAACACTTTCTGAAATAATGCGTGAAATAATGACATCGGGCATTATCCTCGGTTATAGCGTACAAAAAGAATACGACAGGTTTGTTTCCATTTTTACGCGTACATATGGCAAAATTCGCGCAACCGCAAAATTTGCGCAAAAACCGTCATCTCCATTTGTCGGCAGACTTGATAAAACAAACATCTGCAAATTAAGCCTTTATAAAAGCACAAAAGGCAGTTTTACAATAAGACAGTGCGTACTCGAAAAGACATTCGGAAAAGCACGCAACGACATACTGCGATTTGCTCTGATTGAAGGCGTAACCGAAATAGCAGATAAACTCACGTATCAGCATTACGGAATGAAAAAATATTTCACATTAATAGAAGAGGCCATGTCCGCAATTGAAGTTCTTGAAAAACCATATCTAATTTATCTCATATTCAAGATCAAATTCCTCAATATGGCAGGCATAGTCCCATCCTTCAAACACTGCATGATGTGTAATAAAAAAATCGAAATTGGCGACATAATCGCATGGAATATAGAAAATCTCATCTGCAATTCGTGCTTGCAAGATAAAAAAGGTAAATTGCAAGGAAACGCATTCGAACCAAACATGTTAAAGCTCGTTAATTTCGCGATAAACAACAACTTCGAAAAAACTCTTCAAATAAAAATCTCCAAAGAAGATATCGAGTTTCTTGAAACTATAACATCTGAAATCTGGCATAATCATAATCTTCCTCAAATAAACTCTGAAAAAGTGATTTCAAGCTTGAGACTTTGAAGACGGCTGAACATAAACCTTCATAACATCCGAAATATTCTCAAGTTTATCCATAAGCGTATCAACTTGCGAATAATCGGAAAATTCCAAAATAAAAACCCTTTTAACAAAATCTTCTTTTCTTTCAATAAAAACAACGTCAACAATGTTTATATTCATACCGGCTATAACAGCGGCAATATCACGCAAAAGCCCAATTCTATTTTTAACTTCAACCACAATTTTAACAGTATATTTTCTATCTTTTAAAGAATCGGACAAAGACCAAGAAGCCTCAACCATTCTCTTAGAAATGCTATTTTTCCAAAATTTACAATTTATCTTGTGAACAGTAATATGACCATAAGTCGTTACATAACCGGCAATTTCATCCCCTCTTTTAGGAGAACAGCATTTTGCAAATTTAATAGGCAGACCAGATTCACCTCCTATAAAAACCTGATTATCGGAAGCGGGCTTTTTAACGCTTTTTAGCTTTTTAGATATAGAAACTTTCGGCACAATCCCATGCTTTACAATAATATTTTGAGGAAATAATTTTTTAATAAAATTCTTTATCAAGATAGAGCCGTTACCAACATCCTCTACAAGTTTCTTCCTCTGAGCAAGACTCAACAATCGACCATCATAAACTTTTAATATTGAAAAAACGTCATCAAGTTTGGAAAGTCCGGATCTTTCAAGATATTTATTTATAATCTCACGACCATTTTTGAAGTTATAATCATTGTGCTGACTCTTAACCCAAGATTTGATTCTCGACCTAGCCCCATCTGTTTTAACAAATCCAAGCCATTCGACTTTTGGAGCAGGCTTTGGCTTTAATATAATTTCAATAACATCACCGTTTTTAATTTCGTAACTAAGTGGAACAACAACTCCATTCGCTTTTGCCATAGAAGTTCTATGACCTATGTCTGTATGAATCGAATAAGCAAAATCAACAACAGTTGAGCCTGCGGATAAATCTTTTACATCGCCCTTTGGAGTAAGCGCGAAAATTCTATCTTTAAACGCATCAATGTCGGTCCCATCAAAAATCTCCTCAAAAACCTTAACACCTTTGAGGCCGGTTAGCCAAGCCAAGCGATTTTTTTGCGCAGGATTTGATTTTGCAGAATCAATCTTATAATGACTTCCATTCTCTTCGTAAATCCAGTGCGTCGCGATACCAAGCTCAGCCTCACGATGCATACGCTCAGATCTTATTTGTATTTCAACCGGTTGTTCCGAAAAATCAGGAGCTATGCCAAGAACCGTTGTATGCAAACTCTGATAACCATTTGGCTTTGGAACGGCTATATAATCTTTAAATCTATTTTGCACAGGCGTCCATTTGCCATGAACAAGACCCAAAACCCTATAAAGATGCTCAACAGTTTCAGTATCACCAAAAAATTGTGTTGGCAAAACAATACGCATCGCAACAACATCAAACAAATCATCAATCGAAGACTTATTTTTCAATTTCATTTTACGATAAATACTATAAATACTTTTAATCCTTCCATCTACAAAACCATCAACATTATTTTCTTTTAAAAATTTCGTAAGAACGTTTTTTATCTCCTTAATATACCCGGCTTTCTTTTGCCCAAATTTCTTAAGTTGATCAGAGATGATTTTATACTGCTCAGGATTTATATATTCAAAAGAATTATCTTCCAGTTTGTGCTTTATATCGTATATACCAAGCCTTGCGGCAATAGGTGCAAAAATATTCATAGCTCGAAAAGAAAATTTGGAACACTCAGCTTTATCAAGCTCATCAAGCTTTGAGGATATAACGACCATACTGCAAAGCATAATCAAAATAACTCTCATGTCCTTTGCCATAGCAATGAACATGGCACGTATGGTTTCCGGATCAGTAACCTCAACATTATAAGAAATACCTTTCAATCTTTTAACGTAAGACAAAAGCTTTGCTGTATCGGGACCTACGACATCAATCAATTTCTTACTTTCATGGTCAATTTTTTCAATAATAGGGTAAAACATTGAGGAAATCATAGAACTTAAATCCGGTTTTAATTTCAAAACTTCCTCTGCAACAGATAAATCCGGATCACTTTCGGAAATATCCTTTATAAAATCGTAAATCAGCTCAAGCTTAACTACATCAGCAGAAGGATTTGCTTTTTTAACCTTATCTATAAAATTTTTCAGCTTTGCCACAAAAATCTGTTAAGCTAAACAAAATATAAGGAAACAAAACTAAAAATTCAATTGAATTTTCGGAACATTCCAATTATCAGGACCCGGAACTATACTCGAACCACCTCCCAATGAAGAATCAAGAGGATTGGATTTTATCTTAGTGGTACCGCTTTTAATTATTACATCAACGTTTGAACCGGGTACTTCGTAAACCCTAACGCCCTGTATTAAAGCGTCTTTATTTTTCTTTATATCATCAATTCTTATGCCGACACGCTTAAGAACTATTTTATAATAGTTATCAAGAGTTTTAAGCGCATTATACCTAACGGATAACTCGCCTTTCTTTTGAGTCAAAACCGTAAAAGAAGTTATTTTATCAAAACTTTCGTCGGGCTTTGCAGCCTTCAAATCTTCAAAAAAAGCTGTTTCCATTTTGGATTTTTCAGCATCAACAAGCTTTGCATCAGCCTTCATTTGATCCATTTCTTTTAATATCAAACCATCTTGTTCTGTACCCCGCTTATAAACATCTTCAAGCGTTGCAAGCTCGGAATCAAGTGCAGCCGATCTATTGGTTGAATTATTCAAAACATTATAGATATCAGTATCATAAACATTCTTTAGCTCACCAAAAACACGCACGTATTTCTTAAAAACATTATCTTCAAGAATAGACTTCGTAAAACCAACCCTAAAAGCCGCGACAAGGCCTGTATTAATTTCTAACTTTTTAGTAGATGAAACGCCAACGATGTAAGCAGTTTCAAGAAATGACGTAAGTGGACCACCGGATACAACCTCATAAGACTCACCAACTTTATAAGATAAATTTGTGATTTCTTTAATAAAACCTTCCTGAGATGAAACAGGTTGAGGCTTTGTATTCTTATTCTCAACTTTAACCTGAATATCTTTAATAGTCTTGCTGGCATTATCAACGTTCTGCGTAACGACTGTTTCAGTTTTTTTAACAAGCGAAGTAACTTTATCCCATGTATTAAACAAAAAGTTAACCTTCCCATAAAACAAATAAAAACCAATTCCTATCAAAATCAAAGCAACGGCAACGCAACCAAATGCTTTTTTGAATCTAAATGTACCAATTAAAGAACTTTTTACTTCACCTAAAAATTCACTTTTATCTTCCGGCTCTTCTTCCAACGAATCTCCCCCGCTCAAATCCATAAACCTATCTTCAGATAAAACCTTTTGTTCAACCGGTTTTTCTTCTATAGGAACTGATTCAGTAAAAACATCCGGAGAAGACACGGGTTCAAAAGACCCAGGCGTAGGCTCGAAAGAAGTCGGCGCAGAATCAACATTGGAAGCTCCGGAATCATATTTATTTTCTTCTTTTCCTGTAGCAAAATCCGGGATAACAACATCATCAGAAGGAGCCGAAGAGCTTGGAATATCAGACGAAGGCGTAGTCGTAGCAAAATCTTGCCATCCTGCACCAAAATCATTATTAGAGTCTTGAGGTTGAGATTGGGACTGAGGCTGTAATTGCGATTCAGGTTGCACCTGTGGCTGTAGATCAGACTGCGGTTGAAATTGGGTTTCCGGTTGAAATTCAGGAGCAGGAACAGCGGTTGAAGAATCTTGAGCCATAAAATCAAATCCTGCTTCTTGAGAAGGAGTAACGGACGGTTGTTGCTGTGTGGAAAAATCCTGTTCTCCAAATGGAGTAACTATAGGCTCAGTACCAGAAATAGGTTCGGGACTCGGAGTAGAGGCAAAATCCACGCCAAAATCTGAAACAGGTGCTACAGCCGGTTCATTAACAACGGGTTCGTCCGCAAGAGCTTGCTGAGCAGCAAAATCTTCTACAATAGGCTCTTGAGCAGGCGCAACCGGTTGTTCATCAAAAACCGCCGGTTCAGAAATGGGTTCAACTACGGGCTCGACAACGGATTCAACAACAGGTTCAGAAACCACCGCTATCGACTCATCAGTTGGCTCCAAAGTTGAAGGCGCACGCTTTAAAACCCTCTTCTTATTAGTGGGCTTTTTTGCGGCTACGCGTCTCTTAACAGGCTTCTTTTTTTCTTCAGATTCAGAAGCACCATCAGACGCGACTGGTTTTTGTTTTTTTGTCGCCACGTAATTTAATTTCTAA
>JBAYGM010000026.1:0-10575 GCA_041666705.1 Candidatus Altimarinota bacterium
ATGGTGCGGGCTGTTCCCCTTTTGACGACGGTACTTGACTATCATCGTCCGACTCCTGGTAATCCACCAAGGGTATTCGAAGTTTGTCTAGATTTGGTAAGCTTATTTCGCTCCCTAGTCTAAACAGAGCTCTACCCCCCTTAGTTTCGAAACCAAGGCTAGCCCAAAGACTATTTCGAGGAGAACCAGCTATCGCCGAATTCGATAAGAATTTCTCTAGCCTACCCTCAGGTCATCACCCAGTCTTGCAACACTGGTGTGTTCGGTCCTCCCTCTAGGTTTCCCTAGAGTTCAACCTGCCCAAGGGTAGCTCATCCGGCTTCGGGTCTAGTATGTGACACTAAACGGACTATTCGTCCTCGCTTTCACTACGGCTTCGGGTATTACTCCCTTAACCTAGCGCCACACAGCTAACTCGTTGGTTCGTTCTCCAATAAGCACCCAGTCATCCCTTGCGGGACTCCTGGTCTATGTATGCATAAAGTTTCAGGTTCTATTTCACACCCCTCACAGGGGGTCTTTTCACCTTTCCCTCGCGGTACTAGTTCACTATCGGTCACTTAACCTATTTAGCCTTGGAAGGTGGTCCTCCCAGATTCAAACCGGATTTCACGTGTCCGATCCTACTCAGGATACTTCTAGATTTTTATTTTCTTTTCACCTACGGGACTATCACCCTCTATGGTGGCTTTTTCCAAAGACCTTTGATTAAGAAAATATAGATCACATCGAAGTCCTACAACCCCATCTCGTCGAAACAAAATGGTTTGGGCTTTTCCCTCTTCGCTCGCCACTACTAAGGGAATCTCATAATGATTTCTTTTCCTCGGTTACTAAGATGTTTCAATTCGCCGAGTAACTCTCTCCTTGCGGAGTAATTCGATATAACTCGAATTGGGTTTCCCCATTCGGAAATTTCCGGGTCATAGCTTGCTGACAGCTCGCCGAAACTTATCGCAGTTAGCCACGTCCTTCATCGAAGTTAAGTGCCAGGGCATCCGCTCTATGCATTGAGTAACTTTTTAACTTTATTTTTTAACTAGCTATCAATAAAAAAAATGCCATTTATACATTAAATTAAAATTATCGTTGTTTCTTATACTTTACATGAACCTAATTTTCAATGAACGCCAATCGTAACTGCATAAAAAAAGGTGTGCCTTCTGCACACCCTCAAGTTTAAAGATTTTGGAATTTCGAGCTTCTTAGGAATCTTTAAATTTAAGGGTATACAGACTTGTAATTTGCATTAATTATTTTTAAATTGCTAAAACATTTTATATAGTGGTCGAATGTAAGTCAAGGGATTTTTCAAACTTTCTTTTTAAATCGCACTTTTAGCTTTTATTTGCCAAAAAGTGGACCTAAAACAGCCGTACTCCATGACTGCCACGTCCCCATTGCATACATTAATGAAAAAATAAAAATACAAACCGCAAGAAATATAATAAATTTGTGCGTTCCACCAATACCCAAATATTTTTCCGCAAACGGAATATCTCCAATAAAATCTTTAATTTGCCTTCTATAATAAATAATCACAAAAGCTGAAGGCATTCCGATTATGGCAACAAAGAATTTATCCATGAGAGGTTATTAAGGTGTCGCTTTGCGACTTTTTTCATATCCGCCTATGTTCTGCTGCGCAGAACGGCGTGTGGTGGGCGAACGTGGATTTGAACCACGGACCTCAGTCTTATCAGGACTGCGCTCTAACCAACTGAGCTATTCGCCCGGGTAAGTGCGAGATTTTCGGTCCGTAGCGGAGTGAATGCGTATTTAGCGTTCACGTAGCGCAGGACGCCGAATCAAAAATAAAACCTTAAAGGATTATTTTTGAATGAGGCGAGAAAATCCCTCTTGCAATGAACTCGCAGAAAATAACTTAATAGAAAAACGCCTCGTAGTCAATATAACTTCTATTTTTCAAATCAAATCACATATATAATTACATCAATTAACAAAAACCTATGGCTCAACCCGATCAACCACCGAAAGAGATAGAAAAACCAATAGAAAAAACAAGAGATATAGAAAAAGAAGTTGTATTAAGCGAAGAAGAAATAAATATGGCTAGAGAACGAGCTAAAGCGGCATGTTGCAGGCTTAGACAAAGATTTAAAGAAAAAGGACTCGGCCCTTCATGTGAAGAAATAGAAAAAAATAGAAACAAAGAGGTTAAATCAAATGATGATTGGTATCCTACGGAAAGCCAAAAATTAGATATGGATACTTACAATTTATCAACTTTAAACGCAATACCGGTTTTACAAATATTTAAAGCTCTTGGAATAAAATTGGACGAAAAATTAATCAAAGAAGCGCCATGGCTTGAAGATGGTGAAAAAAGCGAACTATTTAAAGGAGCAAATTTATTATTCAGCAAAGGAATAACTTTAAAAAATGTAAAAACAGACTACGCAAATTTACGAAGTGTTTTAGATATGATAAAAAACCCAATAAAGCTGCAAGCAATAATAAAACACAATGGCGACGTCGTAGAAGCTTTTCAAGAAACGCTCTAAGAATAAATTCTATCAACCCGTCCGCTAACTCCATCCGAAATTTTCGCAATTGCAATTCCTATAAAAAATCTGCCGGTTTCAAGATGCTTCGCGACTCTCCCAAGATAAAGAACGCCTCTTACCTTATCCACAATACGAACCAATAAACCTGGAATTTTGTCGGGATCAAAATCAAATTCACGAAATGCAGTTGCACGTTTTGCTTCCAATGCATCACTCATACAAAGAAGCTCTAAATTTCTCTGACCAATCAAGGCTTTCAATTTATCATCCTCAACTCCGTTCCCACCAACTATTCCATCAGCAATTTCACCCATAACTTTGTCCAAAGCCGTCTCAGCCTCCCTTTTAAAACGACGCTCATCCAAATATTTCATTTTTTTAATTTTTGTAAAAAAGCACGTAATTATATATACGCATATAAATTAAACTTCTTACAAGATTTTCAAATCACCGCATTAAAAAGATACCCCGTAAATATAATTCCCGCCGCAACGATCCCCGCAAAAATCAAAATCAATTTTAATTTCATCACTCTTTTCAAAATCATAAATTCCGGCAAAGAAAGCCCCGTAACGGCCATCATAAAAGCGAGCGAAGTGCCAATGCTAACGCCTTTTTCCGTTAATACACTAACAAAAGGAATAACTCCAGCCGCGTTTGAATATAAAGGCACGCCAATAAGCACAGCAAGCGGCACGGCATACCATTTATCGCTCCCGGCATACTGCGCAAGAAAATCCGCCGGAACATATCCGTGCATAAACGCGCCAAGAAAAACTCCGACAACTATATAAATCCAAACTTTTCCCAGAATACCTAAAGTGTAATTTTTCGCATAATTAAAGCGTAATCTCCAGTTGAAATTGGCAAATTCATCCCCTGCTCCTTTATTTTTATAAACAAATTCTTCAACCAAATTTTCAACCTTCATATGACCAATCAAAATTCCGGAAACAATCGAAATAACAAGTCCGCTCAATATATAAATAAGTGTGATTTTTAAACCAAACATAGAAAGCAGCAAAACAATCGCAACTTCATTAATCATCGGCGATGCAACAAGAAAAGAGAATGTAACCCCAAGCGGCACGCCGGCTTCGATGAATCCCAAGAACAAAGGAATCGCACTACATGTGCAAAATGGCGTAAATATACCAAAAACAGCCGCTAAAACATTGCCGACATATTTATTTTTATGCGCCAAAATATTTCGTATTTTCACAGGCGAAATAAAAGATCGAATAATTGAAACCGCAAAAATAATCACGATCAAAAGCAAAAAAATCTTTATCGTATCCGCAATAAAAAAATTCAAACTATCTGCAAAATGCGTTTTTGGAATAAGCTTTAAAATGTCATACGTAAGCCAGTCTGAAAAGATTTGAAGCATTTTTTAAATTTTAAACTTTGGATTTTGAATTTGCGCCGCTTTGCGGCGCGTGGTGGACCTGGGCGGACTCGAACCGCCCACCTCAGCAATGCGAATGCTGCGCTCTACCAGATGAGCTACAGGCCCAAAGTAGCGAGTTTTGTGGTCCGTAGCGAAGTGAAGGCGAAACGCTTTTCACGTAGCGCAGGACGCCGAGTCAAAAATTAGGCGAGCAAAGCTCGCATTATTTTTGAATGAGGCGAACAAAACCCTATTGCAAAAAGAATATCAAAGACACCCTTTCTTGCGCCACGATTATAAACCAGCACTAAAAAATCTACAAATTTTTACAAAATTTTTCCGAATTTGACCTCAAAATTTTCCGTGCTAAAATTCATACGTCACTTATTTTCTAACAATTTTAACCATGAACGAAAACTTCAAAAAAATCGCTTTCATAAGCGCTTTCGTGCTTATCGGACTTCTTGCGATGCAAGTCCCCTTTTCAAACATACTCGGTGTCACAAATTTAAAATTCAATTTATTTGATTTCTACGGACCAATCGCCGGAAGCTTTATCGGATCAGTCTGGGGAATGGTTATCGTTGCCGCAATGCAAATCATCAACTGGGCATTTCATGGCTTTGCAACTGATGCCGGAACATTAATTCGATTTCTTCCAATGCTTCTCGCGCTCCTTTACTTCGCCAAAAAAACTCCATGGATTTTGATCGCCCCGGGCCTCGCAATGATTGCATTTTGGATGCATCCGGAAGGCAGAACCGCTTGGTATTATGCGATTTATTGGATTATTCCATTCGCAATGTATTTCCTTCGCGATAAATTCGTTTTTGCACGCGCGCTCGGCGCAACATTTGTCGCACATTCAGTAGGAAGCGTTGCATTTTTATATGCATTCAATCTAAAAGCAGCCGTATGGACAAGCCTTATTCCAATCGTATGGCAAGAAAGAATGTTAATGGCAATCGGCATCACGCTTACATATATACTTTTCAATTTCTTGCTCAGCTTAGTCGTAAAAGCAGGTTTCAAAATGCCTTTTGTAAAACTAAATCCACGCTACTCAATAAAAATTTGACAATTACTAAACCAATCGACTAAAATAAAATCACTATGAATATCCTCAATAAATCAATTATGTTTTTCTTTGCAAAGCTTAAAAGCCCGAGGATTTAATTTGTAAAAACATTATCCCGGGCCACAAGCTCGGGATTTTTTTTAAAAAAATTATTATTAACCAAAAATAATATGGCAACAACACCGGAAACACACAGCGAATCACGAGCCGCAACACCAGGCGAAAGATTAGCCACGAGCACGCTCGAAGCATCAGCAAGAGAATGGTTAATGGAAGCAACTGGCGAAGTTGGAGACAGAGCAAGACAAGCCGCGATAAATAGCTCCGAATTAACAGATCACTAAACCCAAACCAATGAACATTCTCGGCACCAAAAATACTTATTTCTTTTATTTTTTTGGACTATTAAGCCCGGGAATTTAATGTGAAAAAATAACAATCACAAATCCCGGGCATCCGCTCGGGATTTTTTTATATATTAAAAATTTTAACCAAAAACAACATGGAAACCGAAACAGCAATAATAGCAATTGAACAAGCATCGCAAGATCTTGAATTCGTAATGTGGCTAACAGGCCTCAAAACAATAGACGAATCAATTATGCAAATGCGAAAAGCGGTTCTAAAAGTCTTATCATCAACAGAAGAGTCAACAGAACAAATCGACGCACCTGAAATTGCCAAGCAAATCGCAACGCTTATGGAAATGATGGAAAGGACAAGAACAACAATGAAAATTGGAAAACAAGAATCGCCAATGGCAATTTGGCCAACCTAAACCGCAATCACTCGTATCTTAGCGCTTCCATCGGACTCTTTCTGGCTGCCTGTCTTGCAGGATATAAGCCAAAAACAAGACCGACCATTGCGGAAACAAAAAGACCAATCAAAGTTGCGGATAGTGGGAATACAAATTCCCAAGAAAGTCCAACAACATTACTCAGAATTAATGCAATTAAAAAAGACAAAGTGGCTCCAAGAAAAATCCCAATTGCACCACCCGTCCCAGTTAATAAAACCGACTCAAGCAAAAATTGAAACAAAACATCACTTTCAGTAGCGCCAACTGCTTTTCTAAGCCCAATTTCACGCGTTCTTTCAGTCACGGAAACAAGCATAATATTCATAATCCCAATACCTCCAACAATAAGCGAAATCGCAGCAACTGCAATCAAAAACATCGTCAAAACATCTGTAATAACACTCAATCTTGAAGCAATATCCTCCTGCGTTTCAATATGAAAATCATCCTTTTCCGGATCTGTAATATTGTGATTATTTCTTATCGTAGTCTCAATATCTTTAACGGTGCGTTTAATATTCAATTCCGAATCAGCCTGAACTATCAAACGCTGATAATATTTTACGCCCAAAATATATTGCTGAGCAGTCGTATAAGGCATTATTGCAATGTCATCAAAATTAACCAACGAAGACTGTCCCTTTTTTGGCATAGTGCCAACAACTCTAAAGGATCTATTTTTAATTTTAATTCGCTGACCAACGGCATCCGAAGAACCAAAAAGCTCATCTTTCACATTTGATCCTATAACAACAACATCAGCCATGCTTTTGATGTCTTCATCTGTAAAAAACTCACCTTTATCAACACTCAAATCAAAAATTTCTGAAATCATAGAAGAAGCACCAAAAATTGTCATTCTATAAATTTCGCTTCCATAAGTGGCCGAATCAGAACCAAAAACAACAGGCATAATTTTCGCAATCGTAGGAGCATTTGATTTTTTCATAAGCGACTCAAGATCTTTCTCTTTCAAAGAATCCGTAAACATTTGCGCGCTATCGCTGGCACCTTTTGGCTGTCTGCCGGGCATAACGATAATCGTTTTTGTACCCATACCTTGAATTTGATCCAAAATTAAATTTTGCGCACCTTTACCAAGTGATGCAATAAGCATAATCGACATAATACCAATAACGATACCCAAAACAGTCAAAACTGAACGAGATTTATTCGTTCTAAGTCCTGTAATCGCTGTTTTTAATGTATATTTTAAAATCATAATTATTTTATAAATTGAGTTGCTTTAAGACGATGCTTAACCGGCTCATCAGAAACTATTTTCCCATCATGTAATTTTATAATTCTCGTTGCATGTTCAGCCGTATAAGTTTCATGTGTAATCAAAATAATCGTATTCCCGTGCTCTTCATGCAAATGTTGCAAAGTTTGCATAACAATCTGCCCAGATTTTGAATCAAGATTTCCAGTCGGCTCATCCGCAAAAATAACGGAGGGATTAAGTATAAGTGCTCGAGCAATCGCAACTCTTTGCTTTTCGCCGCCGGATAGCTGAGAAGGCTCATGATTCAAACGATGCATAAGCCCAACGGAGTCAATAGCTTCCATAGCAAGCGCCTCCCATTTGCTTTCCTGAATATCGGAATATAAAAGCGGAAGTTTTACGTTTTCCAAAACCGTTGTTCTTGGAAGCAAATTAAAAGCCTGAAAAACAAATCCCATTTTATTATTTCGAAGCTTTGCCAAATCATCTTCCGTATAAGACTCGATTTTTTTACCTTCAAAATAATATTCACCACCAGTATGTTTATCCAAAAACCCAAGAACATGAAGAAGCGTTGACTTTCCTGACCCAGAAGCGCCCATAATAGCCACAAACTCACCCTTTTTTATATCAAATGTAACGCCGTCCAAGGCTATTGTTTTAGCCTCTTCTTCACCGTATATCTTCGTCAAATTTTTTATCTCAATAATTTTCATATCTAATTATTCATTATAACAATCTTGTCCCCCGTTTTAACACCTTCCAATATTTCAACGTTTCCACTTACATCACGAATTCCGGTTTTAACCTTAACGTCAGAAATTTTTCCATCTTCATCTTGAACTTTCACAAATTTATCTCCATTCGTTGCAAAAACCGCTCTCTGAGGCACATAAACAGCGTTTTCACGCGTTGCAGTTACAATATCGATGTTTGCCGTCATACCGGACTTAACTCGCTCATCTTCTTTATCAAAAGCCAATCTAACTTTATAAGTCGGGACACCTTCAATAACCGTTTCCGCGGGATCAATAGAAATCACTTTTGCTGAAAAAATTTCGCTGTCACCATAAGCATCAAGAGTTATACGAGCAATGTTCTCAACTTTAATTTTTGCAATATCAACATCCGGAATATCAACCTCAATTTCAAACTTCGCATCACTCATTACGGAAAGAACCGGAACAGCAGCCGAAGCCGCCTCCCCTGCTTCAAGATTTTTCTTTGAGATAATCCCATTTATCGGAGACTTTATAATCGTTTTTTCAAATTGCGCCAAAACGTTTTGATAATTTGCCGCTGCAGAATTAAGCTGAGCACCATAAAAATACACATTTGCCTCAGAAGATTTAACTTGTGCCTCAGCCGCAGAGATTTGATCAATCGTATATCCGGCTTTCTTTAAAATTAAATTATTTTGTGCGACTGTTAAAGCCGCTTGCGCAACGGATATATTTGTTTGATTTGTAATTTTTTGCGCATCAATCGCCTGAATTTGCCCCACAATACTCGACATAGCCGTATTAACATTCGTACGACCAAGCGTGATATAAGTTTTATAAGACACGGAAGTCGCAGAAGACAAATCCGAAGCATAGCTAACAGCAAGCATCAAATTGTCCAAAAAAGTCCTTACAATCGATAAATGATATTTAGCTTTAATCATAGCTTGATTTAAAACCATTTCACTTGGTGAAATATTTGATTTTAAAGCATCAAGCTCAACGCGCCAATCATTCAATTCGTTCCCTGAAAGCATTCTTTGCCATTCCGTATCAATTTTAACCTGCGAATTTGAAACGGAAAAAGTCAAACCCGGAGTTGTAGTTTCAGAATTCGAGAACATTCCATCGGTTTGTTTTCTAACAGCATCATCAGCTTTAGAAAAAGCATCAGCCAAAACATCATTAATATCGTCACGCAAAGCTTTAAGGTCGTTTTCCGCTTTTAATTCAGCGTTTTTTAAACCCGTCATAGCACTATCAACGCTCGCCTGCGCTATCTGCAATTCTTCATCGCGCGTACCTTTTTTTATAGTTTCAAGATTTGCTTTTTGATAATCAAGAGTTGCTCTAGCCTGCATCAACTGTCCTCTTGCGGCCTCAACGCTCGCACCGGCTTGTCTAACTTGAGCTGAAAAATCATTATTGGCAAGTGTCGCCAAAACCTGACCCGCTTTAACTTTATCTCCAACATTAACATTGATAGAAGCAACCTTGCCGGTTTTATCAAAAGTAAGATCAATTATTTCAGAAGATTTAACCTTACCGGTTACGGAAACCTCTTGGCTCATATTACCGGATTTTGCCTCAACGACTGTAAAATCAAGCTTTGCAGCCTTTGGGATCATTGCATAAACAATAATCAATAAAACAAGTCCAATAGGAAGCGCGACCTTCCATTTTATTTTTAAAAACTGCAAAATCGCACGTATCGTATTAAGAATTTTACTCATGTGAATATTTTTTAAGTTTTATAAGAATTTTTTCAAGATCAATCAATTCTTGATTTGTAAGAGATTCAAGGGCAAGAAAATTCGCAACATTATTTTTCCAAGCAGCATCAATAACGGAATCCGCCTTTTTCGTAACCGAAAGGTTCACTTCACGTCTATCTTTTTTATCGTGCTTTCTTTGAACGTATCCGGCTTTAGCAAGTCCATCAATAAGAGAAGTCGCAGAAGCATCTCTAATCCCAAGCATATTTGAAATATCCCTCATTTTAGCTTTATTTTCTTTAATAAACATAATGGCAAACAATTGCGACATATTGAGCCCAAAGCAACACTTGTGCAAAGCACGCGAACGTATCACTCGTCCGAGTTCAAAGAAAAGCTTTATAACCTTCTCATTTATGTCCTTTGGCATACTTAGGTACTTAAATAGTTAGGAGATCTAATTATATCATACCTAAAATAAAAGGTCAATACACAGAAGCTGGTGGAGCCAATGGGGGTCGAACCCACAACCTCATCCATGCCATGGATGCGCTCTAGCCAGTTGAGCTATGGCCCCGGTAAATGTAAAAAACGCACAAATATATTTAACACAAAAATTCTTTACAAACAATACTCTTTTACTCCAAAAGCAAAAGCAACATCATAATTCCAATTCCAAATACAAAGAATATGAACTGAAAGAACGCCTTCTTTAAGCCACATTCTTTATGCAATTCAGGAATCAAATCCGAACCCGCAATATAAATAAATGCACCTGCTGTAAATGGAACTAAAAACAAAGTTAAATTTGAATTCACGGTTCCAACCAAAAATACAACAACCGCACCAAGGACCGCAGTCAAAGCGGTAACAAAATTAAAAAACATGGCTTTCTTTTTTGAAAAACCGCCATAAAGAAGGATGCCAAAATCCCCTATTTCCTGCGGAATCTCATGCAAAACAACAGCCAGCGTTGTCGCAATCCCAACCGGAATACTCACCATATAACTCGCACCAATAACAAGTCCATCGATAAAATTATGCACAGAATCTCCAACCAGATTCATAAGCGCAACCGGATGTGGATGAGAGGCTGAAGTTGGCACGTGGCAATA
>JBAYGM010000027.1:0-10365 GCA_041666705.1 Candidatus Altimarinota bacterium
CATCAGCAATATGAAACAGCCGTTCTTTTCAATGAAGCAAACAGACTCAAACCCGCCAACATTCGAAATAGTAATAAAAGATCCAACAAATTTCAATTTTTCATACAGAAGATATATTGAAAATTCATTCCGCAAAAAATACGGATTCACAGGAACCGGCATAAAATTCATATTTAGGAAAAAAGTTTAGTCTTTTTCTCCCAAGCTTCACGAATATATTCACGAATATCATTATCGTGAAATTTCATAATGTTCGAAGAAATAATAGTTCCGCGCCTATCAGGCAATTTTTCAGCCTTTGATTCAGCGCGTTTTATCAAGGCCCTACTTAAATACCCCTCAAGTTTACCTCCAAGCTTTCCGCTTAAAACACGTGTCAAAAATCTTTTAACAGCACGAGCGATAAATCCGCTTTTATGAATAACTGAAGTGTTTGGAATTATTCCATCGGGGAAATACCTTTTTGTCCAAGAATTTTTTTCAACAAATTCATTATAAGTTTTTTCGCCAAAAACAGGAGTTAAAGACATTGCCCAAAATGCCAAATAAATATCATAAGGTTTAAGTGCAACTTGTTCCATATCAAGGCTATTTTCCGTAACAAAAAAACTCAAACAAAATCTGCCGGCAACTTTGTGATCATGACGCTTAACGCCAAGCAAATATAAAATTGCAGAAAGTAAAAATCTGGCTGTGAAAAGCCTGTTTTTATCAGTTGTAACAAACAAATCTATATCACTTTTTTTATTAACGTCCATATAAGAAAGGGAATTACATACGGCAACCATTTTAATAAAAGGGACCATCTTGAAAACCCAAGAATATCTGAAAACTTTATTCCAAAGTTTAATTGCACATTTTGCGTTAGATTGCCTTAAATCCGCAATATGTTCACGTCCACGCACAAAATAAAACCCATTTTTTTCAGATAACATCTTACTGTCTTTCAAGTACATACGAATGTGTTGTTCGTCAACTCTCATGCCAAGCACATATTTTGAAATTTCCTCAAACGTAAGCGGAAAATCAAAAAGATCAAAAAAAATAATGCTCTTCATTATAGCTTCTCGAATCGTTTTTACATTTGTAGGGAGCAGAAATACATTCATATGTTAAAATAAATACGGCGATATATTAGCACTATCATGGAAAAATCAAAAATAAATGGCATTATAAAAACGCTTCCACACGAACCGGGTGTTTATAAAATGAAAAATTCCAATGCCAAAATCATCTATATTGGCAAAGCAAAAGACCTGAAAAACCGAGTTTCAAGCTATTTTCAAGAAGATCCTGCGCGAGAACCACGCATAAACAAAATGATTTCCGAAATAGAAGAAGTTGAATTTATTGTTGTTAAATCTGAAATTGAAGCGCTTTTGCTGGAAACAAACCTAATAAAAGAACTTCGCCCAAAATATAATATAAAAATGCGTGACGATAAAAACTTTATCTATATTCGCATAAATACAAACGAAGATTATCCAAAAATAGCACTCGTAAGAAAAAAAATAAACGACAAAGCAACTTACTTCGGCCCAAAAACCGCTACATTTAAAGTAAAAAACACATTTAGAACTCTCAAAAAAATTCTTCCATTCAGGCATTGTAATCTGGATATCAAATATATAAGTGGAACAGGGGAATCGAGCGTAAAAATCGGCAATAAAACAATAAAATATCCTTGTCTGGACTATCACATCGGACGATGCCAAGGACCATGCATAGGCAAATGCACACGTGAACAATATAACGCAAATATTGAAAAAATAATCAAATTTTTTAAAGGAGATACATCTGCTCTTTTTGAAGATTTAAAAAATGAAATGAAAACAGCCGCACTTGATCAAAAATTTGAAAAAGCAGCAAAGATTCGCGATAAAATGAAGGACATTGAAGAAATCACAATGCGCCAGCACGTTTCAAATTTACCATTCGAAGAAGCCGATGTAATGAATTACATAATTGATAATGGCAAAATCTACACAAACCTTTTTCAGGTTAGAGAAGGCAAAATAATAGGACAAGAAAACTTCACTTTTGACGCAGATTCAATCAAACAAAATGAATATGTTTCTCCTGCGGAAATAATAAATTCATTCATAAGATTTTATTATGAACAAGCAACCGAAATTCCAAAACACATTCTTGTTCCGGAAGAACCCGAAGATAAAGAAACGATCGAAAAATGGCTTTTAAAAAGCTCAAATTCAAATACGCTAAAAATAATCGTTCCGGAAAAAGGAAATAATAATCGATTGCTCGAGCTCTCGCTTTTAAACGCAAAACACTTTGCAAATCAATCAAAAGCAAGATGGATGCATGAACAAGGAATTGATAAAGGACTCGAAGAATTAAAAGAAATTTTACGTCTCGATAAATTCCCAAAAAGGATCGAATGCTATGACGTTTCACACATCGGCGGAACCGAAACTGTTGGAAGCATGATTGTTTTCATTGATGGCATTGCAAATCCAAATCAATATAGAAGATTTAAGCTTGCACAAACCAAACCGGACGATTATGCATCCATGAAAGAACTTTTAACCCGTAGATTGGAAAAGCTCGCGAGACAAAGCTTACCAAAAGGCTTCGTGCTTAAAAAAGCAGTTAAAAAAGACTCAAAATCAATTTTAGACAATATAAAAACAGCAAATTTAATAGTAGGAGAATTTAATTACAAAAATTACTTTGTTATTAAAAAAGGCGCAAAAATAGCCGGAATGATTGGACTCATCAAAACCAAAGACACTTTTCATACGACAGGACTATTTGTAGATCCAAAATTTCGCGGTCAAAAATTAAGTTACTTTTTACTCTCAAAAGCCATAGAAACCGCAAAAGCAAAACGAGTTTATATAATTTGCAGAAAAGCGTTAAAAGAACATTACGAAGAATTTGGATTTGAAGAAATTCATCATTTGCCGGAAGACCTCCATAATCTGCAAGATTGCACAACAAATTGCCCAATAGAAGGCATGATTGCCCTTGTTTACGACAAAAACAAACACACGCCGGACAAATCATTCAACTCAAAACCGGACTTAATTTTAGTTGATGGTGGAAAAGGCCAGCTTCAAATGGGCATAGATGTTTTAAAAAAGTTTTCACTCAAGATCGGAATCGCATCACTCGCAAAACAAGAAGAAGAAATTTTCGTACCATGGCAAAACGACCCAATTCGTCTCAATCTCACATCCGGATCAATTCAAGTTTTACAGCGCGCCCGTGACGAAGCTCACAGATTCGCAATCGAATACATGAAAAATCGCCACGGAAAAACGTTATCAGCATCGGAAATTATTGAAATTCCTGGAATAGGAGAAAAAAGCATGCAAAAATTATTCCGCACATTTGGCTCGCTCGAAAATATCAAAAACACTCCAATGGATAAAATCGCAGAAATTGTCGGAAAAAGTTCAGCAATGAAAATCAAACAACACTTTCAATAAAAATTGATTCCGTATTTTTAAGTGCATCTTTAATAAGCTTTCTAAATATCGGCTTTTTCGCAACAGCTTCAACTTTTTCCAAATTTGCACTTACAGATGGATGTTTTGGCACAAAAAGAGTGCAACAATCCGCATAAGGTCTTGTAGAAATTTCAAAAGTACCAATTTTCTTCGCTTCATCAACAATTTCCTGCTTATCGCTACCAATTAGAGGCCTTAAAATCGGCATTTTAGACGCAGAATCAATCACAAAAATGTTATCCAAAGTTTGGCTGGCAACCTGTCCAAGGCTTTCACCGGTAATAATTGCCTTTGCATTCTGATCCTCGGCTATTTCCTGAGCAATCTTAATCATAAACCATCTATATAAAACAACTCGCAACTCTGGTTCTGCAGCCATCATAATAGCTTTTTGAATCTCAACGAAAGGAACCAAATTTAAGTTTGAACCGGCCTGATATTTTGACAAAATTTTCACAATTTCTTTTACATTTTCTTGAGAAGAAGCGTTTGTATGCGGATAACTATGAAAATGCACAAAAATTACTTTGGCGCCGCGTTTCATCATGCGAAATGCCGCAACAGGAGAATCAATTCCTGAAGAAATCATAGAAATAACTCTTCCGGAAGTCGTAACCGGAAGACCACCAAGTCCAAGTATTTTATCGAAATAAATATAAGCTCTATTATCACTCAAAATAAGATGGCAAGTGATATCCGGATTATCAAACCTCACCTTTAGTTTAGGAAATTTATCCAAAATCAATTCGCCAAATTTGGCTTCCATATCAACTGAATCCATAGGAAAATTTTTCTGAATACGCTTAACGCGCACACAAAAAGTCTTTGGCAAATTTTTATTCTTGGAGCGTAAAACAATCTCAGAAATCATAATTTTCGCAATTTCATTCATAACCGATTTAACCCATTTTTGGTCCGGAGTCTTTGGATATTTCAATTTCAAAACCTCATTCATAACAGAAAAATTAGAAATTCCGGGAATACATTTAAGCCTTTCAATAGTCAATCCGCCATTTTTATCACTCACTTCAAGCATCATATGGCCATAATAACGCACAACATCAAAACGCAACTCTTTCATGGCAAGTTTTATATTTTTCTCAAGCTTAGCTTCAAAAACATCACGATTACCAAGCTTTAACACTAATTCTCCGTATCGAATAAAGATTTTCATAATTTAGATACGCCATTTACAAGATGCGTCTTGATTAGGCCTTATGTCAGATATTTTAACAGTAACGTGCCTGGAACCACCATTATAAAAAACATCGGCTTCACCCATAGTTAAACTCATAGCGCCAATATTACCTAAAAAATTACCATCAGCGGCATGAATCATTATTGAATCTCCGGTATGAGGCGTATTAGCCTCGTCTAAAAAATCCGGTGATGGCTCTGGGGGGACAGTTGGTTCACTCATAATATTTTATTAATATAAAGCAATCCGCTTTACAATTGCTCCATGGTGCCGAAGGAGGGACTTGAACCCTCACACCCTTACGAGTACACGATTTTGAGTCGTGCGCGTCTGCCATTCCGCCACTTCGGCAAATAATTGCGAGAAAGCTCTCTTGCAAATGGTATTTTATATATCCTGAATCTAATATACAATAGATAAGTAACTTCAGACAAAATGTTTTGCGACCTTAGTAAAATTAGGGTGATAGCTGGAAAAGGCGGCAATGGTGCCGCCACTTTTCATCGTGAGAAGTTTGTTATACACGGCGGTCCGGATGGAGGCGACGGTGGCAGAGGTGGAGATATATATATTATTGCTGATCCAAACGTAAATACGCTCACAGATATAAACTCCAGCCCAATATACCGCGCAGAATGCGGCACAAACGGTACAAAACAAAAATGCAGAGGAGCTGACGGAAAAGACATCACGTTAAAAGTTCCCGTAGGCACGATCATAAAAACCATGAAAAATGAAACGATTGTCGACTTAAAAAATACATACGATAAATTTATGATCGCACGTGGAGGAATCGGAGGGAAAGGCAATGTTCACTTTAAATCCAGCGTTCGACAATCACCAAGCTTTGCAGAAAAAGGTGAACCGGGCGAAGAAAAAGAAATTGTTCTTGAGGTGCGCCTTGTAGCTGATGTCGGCATCATCGGCCTTCCTTCAGCCGGAAAATCAAGTTTTATAAGTATAATTTCAAATGCAAAACCAAAAATCGCGGATTATCCGTTTACAACACTTTCTCCAAATCTTGGAGTTTGTAATTTAAAAAGCGTAATAGGGGAACAAAAATCTATAGTATTTGAAGATATCCCGGGTTTAATCGAAGGAGCAAGTCAAGGAAAAGGGCTTGGTCACGCGTTTCTGCGCCACATTATGAGAACGCGCATATTAGTCCACGTTATAGACATTTCACTTCCAGATTTAGTAGACGCATATAAAACAATAAACAAAGAACTTGAGATATATGGTTCCGACCTTGATAAAAAGAAACAAATCGTAGCTTTAAATAAAGTAGATCTTATGCCGCTTGAAGATGCGGAAAAAATTGCAAAAGAATTTCACAAAAAGACAAAAGTTAAGCCAATTTTAATATCATGTGCAACAGGACACGGCATTCCGGATCTTATCAAAAATGTCTATAAGTTGTACAAAAAATTTATTCAAGAAAAAGCTGACGAACAAAAGAAAAACCCAATATTAGACGAAGAATATAGGCTTTTCAGACCGGCTGAAGAATCTGATCATTATTTTAGAGTTATACCAAAAGAAGAAACCGAAAGTGGAACCGTGGAAATCAAAGGACCTCGAATTGAACAATTGTCACAAATGACTGATTTCGCAAATACGGAAGCAGTTTCAAGACTTCGTCATTTTATCAAAAAAAATGGTATAGAAAAAACATTATCTAAAATGGGAGTGAAAGACGGTGATAAAGTATTAATTGCTGGAAATTATTTAATTTTCCGCAAAGTGTTATAAGAATTTCTATGAAAATAATAGTTGGACTTGGAAATATTGGTGAAAAATACGAAAAAACACGCCACAACGTTGGATTCATGACGGTAAACGCACTCGCAGAAAAGTTAAAAGCTGATTGGATTTTAAAGCCAAAATTTCAAGCTTCTTTAGCGGAAACAACGATAAATTCTGAAAAAGTCATTCTTGTTAAACCAACGACTTACATGAACCATTCAGGCAACGCAATCGCATCCATAAGCCAATTCTATAAAATAATTCCGGAAGACGTAATCACGATTTACGACGACATAGATTTACCAATTGGTGCGTTTAGAATAAGAAAATCCGGTTCAGCTGGGACGCATAACGGAATGAAGTCAATTGTTGCGGCAATCGGCGAAAACTCTCCACGCATTCGCATAGGCATAAAAAACGAAGAACACGCAGAAAAAAACTTATCAGATGTTGTTTTAAGCTCATTTGGAACAAAAGAACGTCCTTTAATTGAACATACGATCTCAAATGCAATCACAGCAATTGATGTAATATTTGAGCAGGGGATTGAAAAAGCCATGAATTATCCATATCTAGCATTTGTCGTCAAAGACGAATTCAAAGCTAAATAATATTTTCACTTGCGCTCTTGAGGTTTTTTATTTAAAATAAACTGGCTTTTTAACACATATTCATAACCAATTCATCATGTTTGCAATAGTTGAAATCAAAGGACAGCAATTCAAAGTAAGCCCAAAAGACAAGCTTCAAATCAATAGAATTGAAACGAAAGAAGGCGAAGAAATATCATTCAGAAGAGTTCTTCTTGTCGCAGAAGGCGAAAAAGTCGAAATAGGAAAACCTTATTTAACGACTTATGAAGTAAACGCAAAAGTTTTGGAACATTTCAGAAACAAAACGGTTCGTGTATTTAAAATGAAAAGCAAATCAAGAAATCACAAAACAATCGGAAACAGACAACACTACACAAACATTGAAATTCTTGATATCAAAACAGCCGGAGCAAAACCAACTGTTAAAACAGAAGAAAAGCCTGCGAAAGAAGCAAAACCAGCAGCTCCAAAAGTTAAGAAATCAACAAAACCAGTAGCTTAAAGAATTTTATCTAAAACACTTTTTAAATCCGCTGAGAGCTTGCTTTCAACGGATTTATTTTTACCCGTCGATGGAAGAACAAAGTCTATTAAATGTGCATGTAAAAACTGTCTTTTCAAACCATATTTTCTATCAAATTCAACATTTGCAAATTTGTTACCATATGTTTTATCACCAGCAACGGGAAAGCCAATAGAAGCCAAATGAACCCTGATCTGATGCGTTCTACCAGTCTCGATCTCAACATCCAGCAAAGAACAAGGTCCATAGTATCTAATGACCTTATAATGGGTCACGGCGTTTCGTAATTTATTCGAAAAAACAGACATTTTTTTGCGATCCTTCAAAGATCTGCCAATTCCAGCTTCAATCGTGCCACGAAGTGGCTTTAAATGGCCATAAACAAGAGCGGTATAACGCTTCTTAACAACTCTATCCGCAAATTGTTTAGATAAAATCGCACGCGCTTCAGCGTTTTTTGCAGTAACAAAAATTCCGGAAGTATCTTTATCGAGTCTATGTACAAGAAATTTATCACTATCGAAATCCGCAAATAAACTATCCTCACTTTTTGAGACAACAAGTCCAGGAGGTTTATCCAAAACGGCAACATCTTTATCTTCGTAAAGCACGGGTAAAATCACTTTCTTTTGAGGCTTAAGGATCTCGCTTTCAGTATTTTCACCATCAACAAAAACATCAATTTTATCGCCGCGTTTCAAAGTCACACCAGCCTTTGTAGGCTTAGAATTAACAAAAACATCTCCCGACTTAATCATCTTTTGAATTTCACTTCTGCTTTCTCCGTACATTTTCTGAGACAAAAAGACATCAAGTCTTAAATTATTTCCATCCAAGATAAAAGATAGCTTTTTGTGTTTTTGAGTTCTCATTGGATTCAATTATAGCACCAAACATCGAGCCCGAAATAAAAGAGATTGACGCAATTTTATTTTCATAGACATATATCTCATTTTCAAATTTCATTTTTTTGAGCTTAAATTCAACGTTTTTTCGAGTCATATCCGAAAAATAAACACGTGCAATAGGGCTATCCATAACAATCATTTTCATTTTATTTTTCTTCAAAACACATCTTTTATCAAAATCTTTAACTACCTCGGAAGCTTGACCCGTCATCCAAGAATCAACGCATCTATATGCTAAAATTTCATCTTTAGAATTAATGACATCATCAAGTACATTTTTAACACCCTGAATTCCTTCAAAAAAACCAACACTTGATTTTGGCATATAAGGATTAAACCTCGCACGCAAATAAGGCAAAACATTCTTCATTTCACTCTCGTATCGACCAAATTCTTCCTTTTTACGCTTTATAACACCAACTAAATCTTCAGGTGAAACCGGGCTAAAATACTGAATATTAAATTTATTAAACTTACTAACAAATCCAAGCTTAATCAATTCAGCTAAAATCGGATACAAAGTTGTTCTATTCAAGTTTGTCTTTTTTGCAACAATACTAGCAGGCTGACTCCCAAGTTCCATTAAAGCCATCAACACGTAAATTTGCTTTGTATTTAGCCCAATATTTGTTAATATATCTTCTACGGTCATATTGCAAAATATAATAAAGATCATATTATCTAACAAAATATAGTATTTTGTCAAGATATTTGTTACAACACAGTACCGGGTTTAATTTTTCAAGAAAACAAGATATAATACAGACGAAATCAATATCGTAAAAAACAAAAAAATATGGATAAAAACATTTTGTCAGAAGTTCTTAACAGAGGAGTAGTAGACATTATAGTTCGCGCTGAGCTTGAAGAGGCATTAAAAAGCGGTAAAACGTTAAACGTAAAACTTGGAATAGACCCTTCAGGCGCAGATCTTCATATCGGACACATGGTTGTAATCAAAAAGTTAAAACAACTACAAGACCTTGGACACAAAATATTTCTTCTTTTTGGTAATTTTACAGGTCAAATAGGGGATCCTACCGATAAACTTGAAACCCGCAAAGTAAAAACAAAAGAAGAACTTGAAGAAAACGCCAGAACATACGTGAAACAAGCCGGAAAAATACTTGATCCAAAAAAAGTGGAAATAGTTTGGAATGCTGATTGGCTTGAAAAATTAACTTTCAAAGAAGTAATAAAATTGTCCCAAATCTTCACAGTTTCACAAATGCTTGAACGCGATATGTATCAAGAAAGAATAAAGAAAAACGCACCAATCTATATGCACGAATTTTTTTACCCTTTAATGCAGGGATATGATTCCGTAGCCTTAAAAGCAGATATTGAACTTGGCGGAACAGACCAAACGTTTAACTTACTTGCAGGCCGTGAAATGCAAAGATCGCTTGGTCAGAAACCTCAATCAATTATAACAGTCCCAATTCTTGAAGGAACCGATGGGAAACTCAAAATGGGCAAAACAACAGGCAACTACATCGGTATAAACGAAGCTCCAAAAGATATGTTCGGCAAAACAATGTCACTTCCGGACAATTTAATAATTAAATATTTTGAATTAACAACAAATGTACCACTAGAAGAAATAAAGAAAATGGAAAAAGCCATGGCTGAAGGTGAAAATCCTCGTAATTTAAAAGTAAAACTAGCACACGAACTTGTATCCTTCTATCACTCAAAAGAACTTGCAGATCAAGCAGAACAAGAATTCTCAAATATATTCAGCAAAAACGCGCTACCTGATGAAATAGAAGAAAAAAAGTTTCCAAAAGGAGAATATAAACTTATAGATTTGCTGGTCCAATCAGGACTTTTATCATCAAAAGGCGAAGCAAGAAGAATGATTCAAGGAGGCGGAGTAAAAATCGATGACGAAAAAGTTTCTGATGAAAACATGACAATCAAG
>JBAYGM010000028.1:0-10205 GCA_041666705.1 Candidatus Altimarinota bacterium
CAAGACGTGTTGAAAAAATGACAAAAGTATGGCCAAAATAAAACCTCTACCAAAACAGATCGCAGCATCCATTTTATCAGCTGATTTTGGGCGTTTAAATGAAGATATTGCGAGTTTGAAGCAACATGTCGATTTGATCCATGTAGATGTTATGGATGGGCATTTTGTGCCAAATATTACGATTGGGCCTGTTGTTGTGAAGCATATCAAAACCAAAATTCCTTTGGATGTGCATTTGATGATTGAAGACCCACGAAAATATATAAAAGATTTTGCGCCATACGCGCGATATATAACCGTACATCATGAAACTTGTAAGCGTGATTTGAAAAAAGTGATTCGTTATATTAAGAAGCTTGGTTGTAAGGCCGGTGTTTCGATAAATCCCCATACGCCGCTTTCTAAGATTTATAGTGTTTTGAATGAAGCTGATTTGGTTTTGCTTATGACTGTTAACCCCGGTTTTGGCGGTCAACCTTTTATTAAATCGGTTTTGCATAAGATTAAATATTTAAGGCATATTTGTCCGAAATTGAACATTGAAGTTGATGGTGGAATTAATCCAAAAACTGCAAAGGTTTCTTCTTATTATGGTGCGAATATTTTTGTTTCTGGAAATTATATTTTTAGTAGCAAGAGGAGGGTTTCCGCTATAAAAAAACTTCGAAAAGCTGTGGAGATTTGATAAAAGGAGTGTGGTTTTAGGGTGCGACTACGAGTTTGCTGGACAAATTGGTTATTTTTACGTATAATTGCATCCTTGTGTTAAAAACGCACTAAGTATGGACAAAGATGATGGGGTTGAGCATCGTGAAGGTGTTCGCGAATGCCCTGAATATATAGCTGATTTTTTTGATCTTGACGCGATTTGTCAAAAATTTCCCGATTTGAGTGTTAGGCTTGAAAAAATGCCCGCTTTGCTGCAAATTGACAAAGTTTTTACGTTTTTTTCCGTTGAATTCCCTAATGTATACGATCAGATTGAAGAGCCAAATGAAACCAATCTTAGAATTCTTAAGCATAAGAATTATCAGAGAATATTTTATGAAAAATTGATTGATATTTTTGAAACAAAGGTTGAGCCGAGAATTGTTGCTATTCAAAAATCAATTAAAGAAATGGGGCTTAGTGAAAAGCAATTTGCTCCCGGATGGGAGGATAGGCTTAGATATGATGTTGTTTGGGCTTTTTTGATTCATTTTCGTCAGAAAAGGCATGAGAGTGATTATGATCCAAAAACTGGCGAACAAATCCCCGGTAAGCAGCTTGATTATATTCGTCATCCTCTTAGAGTTGCACTTTCTGAGACTCGCCCCGTTTCAGTTGGTTTAATCGATGAGACAACTGTTGAACTCGGGATTTTGCATGACGTTGTTGAGGATTTTGGCAGAGGGTTTTTTGGTGAAAGAGGAATTAATTTGCCTAAACCCGCACTTGATTATTTGAAGGGGAAGATTCTAGATCAGGTTGATGATAATCAGAATCCTTCATTGAGTGAATGTGGAGATAAAAAGTCCAGATTGATTTCTGTTGTTAGCAAAACGGATGATGATAAAATGTCGCGCGAACAGCATTTGATTGAATTGTTGAAAAAATTGACTGATATATCGATGTTTCCTGATGACCTTCCTCCTGAAAAGAAAAAAGAATGGTTTTTAAATAATTTAAAATGTTTTGTCGTGAAGGTGCTGGATCGGCTTGATAATGAGCAAACAAGCAAATATTTAAAAGCTAAAAAGCCTGTTGTTTTTGAAGCTATGATGAATGAAACTGCTTATATTTTTTATGTTGCCGCAATTCTTTTTGGCATGACAAGTGCCGCTGATTGGATCAATGATTTTGTTGAATTGATTGATAAAGAAGAGTGGCGTCCGTTTTTTAATCTTAGGAAGGAAGTTGTGAAAGCTTATGATCCCGAGGCTGCTTTTATACGATTTTTCCAAGATGAGATGGAAAAGCGTTCCGGGGTAATGGGCTTTAGCCCTATTTATGGGCAAGATTATACAATCATCTCCAGGCCGCGTGCTTTGCGTTATAGGAAAGATGTACTTAAAAGGAAAATGAGAAGATCTGCCGGGTCTTCTGTTAGTGTTTCCGGAGCAAAAGCGATGAGTCGACCTTTTCAGCATAATGTTATTTTTGTTCCTTTAACTGATGATTCTTCCAGCAATAGATTGATAGCCGACATTGCGAGAGATATTTTTGTAAAATATTTTTCGCCTTTGGACGAGAGTACTTATAAAGAAGATCGAGATAGTCCTTTTGGGCGAATGTTTCAATACGGATCCGATAGAAGGAAATTGAGCGATCCAGATCGTTCGAATTTTGGAGATGTTGTTTATAGGGTTTTTGATAATCCTTCAGATATGAGAAAGCATTTTTATGGCTTAATACATGCCGCTGTAATTGATGATGACGATTATGCGATAAGATATATGGCTGAGGCTTTTGATAGGATTTCTTTTTACGTTGCAAATTTGGAACTTTATTCTTCTTGTTTGGATTCAATTGGTCAATTGCCGACAATGGCTGCAAATACAAGAAGTTTAGCTTTAAGGACTATGAACGCTGATACAGACGACGGTTTGCCTAAGATTCCTAAAACGATTAATCCAAAAGTCGTTGAAGAACTTAAGAGATTGCTTGAATTTAGCATTTACGCTTTGTTTGCGCCTAAAATTACGGCGAAAGTTAAAATTATTAAAAGGAACGGTAAGCGTCAAACGACTATTGATTTTGGCGAAATTCATTTACCTATTCAGTCGAATGTTGTTTATGCGTTGTTTCATCTTCATCCTACGTTACTTTTTAATAAAATATCCGGCTGTTCGGTTGGTGGTGATTTGGATAATATTAATCATATTATTGAAACCGGTGAGGATATTAGTATTTATGTTGATGAAGGAGCGGGTTTTGATGAAAGCGTACAGATAAAGCAGATTGATGTTGCACGAACAAATCTAAATCACGATATTTTGCCTGATACGGTTAAACTCCATGGTTTTGATTTGGATAGAGTCAACCCTGTGCTTGCGGCTTAAATTTGCATAAAATAGAGCATCATATTTTTAAAATTTCGCAATTTGTTCTTGTGGATTATTATTTTTACATCTGATATAAAGAAATAAATTATCTTCACAAAAATACCCAGTTTTAATCAGACTGGATAATTTATTTTACTAACCCAATTTAAAATGATTATCGGCGTACTCAAGGAAATCAAGGACAACGAAAATCGCGTTGGTCTTACTCCAAGTGGAGCAAGAGAGTTAGTTGGCGCGGGACACACTGTTCTTGCACAGAACGGAGCGGGAGTCGGTTCAGGCTTTAGCGATGAAGAATACGTCGCTGCCGGAGCGCAAATGATCGCAACTCCAGATGAGCTTGTTGAAAAAGTTGATATTTTGGTAAAAGTTAAGGAACCAATTCCGGCTGAATATCCTATGCTTGCGAAATTGGCAGGAAAAACACTTTATACTTATTTGCATTTGTCAGGAGTTGACCCTCAGTTGACACAGGTTTTGTTGGATAACAAAATCACAGGTGTTGCATATGAGACGGTTGTCGGTAAGAAAGGAGGGCTCCCACTCTTGGCTCCAATGAGCGATGTTGCTGGTGTTCTTGCTGTTCAATATGCGGCTCAATATCTTCAGAAAAAATATAATGGATTTGGCATTACCATGGGCGTTATCCCAAATACAGATCTTCCAAAAACTGTTGTTGTTGGAGGTGGAGTCGTTGGTGCAAGAGCCGCAAAAACAGCTGCAGGTATGGGTGGAAAAGTAATTATTTTTGATATGAACCCTGCGAAAGTTGAATTTTTGAAGAAAGATTTCAAAAAATATCTTGGTTCAAATTTGATGAAAAACGTTCAGATTTTGGTTTCAGAACCAACAGTATTCGCTGAAGCTATTAAGAACGCCGATGTTGTTATTGGTGCTGTTCTTGTTCCAGGTGCAAAAGCTCCAAGCGTTGTTAAGGAAGAACACGTGAAATCAATGAAAAATGGCTCAGTTCTCGTTGATGTTGCGATTGATCAAGGTGGTTGTATCTGGGGTTCAAAGGCCACATCACACAGCAATCCGATTTACGAAATTGAAGGCAAAATTTTCTGTTGTGTAGCAAATATGCCTGGTCAGGTTTCAAGACATTCAACACAAGCACTCACATTTGCCACAATTACTTATTTGATGGAAATGGCGAATAAAGGCGTTGTAAAGGCTATCAAATCTTCTTTGAAGAAAGATGGCGGTTTTGCAAAAGGTGTAAATACATATGCCGGCAAAATCACATGGAAACCTGTTGCGGAAGATTTGGGAAGAATGGCTGATTATGCGGATTTAATGGATATGCTTGGGATGACAAGAGAGCAGGGAAGCGTTAAGCCAGCGGAAACGCCTGTGAATCATGCGAATCCGGTTGCTTAATAGCTTAAGCTCAAAAGTCAAAATTGAAACTAAAAAAGGCCGCTCGGAGAAATTCGGGCGGTTTTTTGTATATGTGTATCTGGTGCTCCCGGCAAGAATCGAACTTGCATTTCAGCCTTCGCAGGGCTGCGCTCTATCCGTTGAGCTACGGGAACAAGATGAAAAGCAGGGTTATTTTAGCGTTTAATGTTTAAAATCTCAAGTTTTTACAGTTTTTATAAATTTGTTAATAAAAGTTTAAAGCGGGTTCATGCCGTTGTGTTTTATTGTATGTGTGAAAATTTATGCGTTTATAGATAGTCAAAATTTGAATCTCGCCATTCGGAGCGCCGGTTGGAGGTTGGACTTTAAGAAATTTTATGTTTATTTGAGGGAAAAATATAAGATTGATAAAGCGTTTCTTTTTATAGGTTATTATCAGGGGAATGAAGGGTTATATAAAAACCTTCAACAGATGGGCTATACTCTTATATTTAAGCCAACTTTGCAGGATATGCGTGGTGAAATTATAAAAGGCAATTGCGATGCTGAATTGGTTTTGCACTGTATGATTGAATATAGAAATTTTGATAAAGCGATTATTGTTAGCGGAGATGGTGATTTTTATTGCTTGGTTGAATTTTTGAAGAAAAATGGCAAATTATTGAAGATTGGTATTCCGAATAAATATAAATATTCTTCTTTATTTATGCCGTTTGCCGATTATTTTTTCTTTATAAATTATTTCCGACATTACTTGGAATACAAAAAGGAGAGGCATTAACCGTCGGACAAAACCTAGGTGTAACCTCTCATCGTGATTGATTTAATTATAATATCTGTTTTTTATGGATGCAAGCGTTTTGGTTAAATTTTTCTTAAACTTTTATTGAATCGATTGTTGCTAACATTTGTGGATGTATAAGTGCGTTGCTTGAAAGAACGTTGCCGTCTTTGAGGTAATTTAGCGGCTTTCCTTTGAAGCCGGTTGTTTTGCCGCCGGCGTTTTTTAGAATTAGGATTCCGGCTGCGACGTCCCATGGTTTGAGTGCTGTTTCAAAGCATCCATCGAGTTTTCCGCATGCGATATAGCAAAGGTCTAGCGCGGCTGAGCCTAAACGCCTTACAGCTCCGGCTTTTTTGCAAAAGTTTGTGTAATAAGCGATTTCTTTTTCGTGGAAAATAGGTTGCATGCCAGTTGTTAGGAGGGCATCTTCGAGTTTTTTAGTTTTGGATGCTGTTATTTTTTTGCCGTTTAAATAAGAAGCGGAATTTTTGGCTGAATAAAAGGTTTGATTTAAAATTGGGGCGTGAATGACGCCAACTGCAATTTCATTTTCTATTTGAAGTGCAATTGAAACCGCAACAAATGGTATTCCGTGAATGAAATTTTTTGTTCCGTCGATTGGGTCTATTATCCAAAGAAATTTCGGTGAAGATTTATCGCGCGAGTTTTTTTGATTATTTTTTCGCGTGAAATCCTGTTCCTCGGCAAGTATTTTATGGCTCGGATAAGCCTTATTTATTGATTTTGTAATGACTTTTTCGATGTGCCTGTCGATTGTAGTAACCGGATTTTTTATACTTTTAAATTCAACAGATTTTTGCAGATCAAAGTTTTTTGCAATTTCTTTGCCGGCTTCTTTGGCTATCTTTAAAGCAAATTTTAAATATTCATTCATGAGCGTATTTTAGTTGAAAAGTTAGTTATTTTAAAGGCAATGATTAGAGCTTTTTCCAATTTCGTTTTTCAGACACGTTTGGTTTGCCCAGCGAGCAAACCTGCACTAGCGCTTAGCTGAACTCGTTTTGCTTTGCAAAACACTGTGCTCATACTCTTCGCGACTGTCTTCAAAACAAATCTTGGAAAAATCTCTACCTTTCATTATTCCCTTTCAAATCCCTTTATTTTGCGATAGAATGAGCTACATGCAGAAATTCAAAATTACAACCAAGATGACGCCGAAAGGAGATCAGCCACAAGCGATTGATAAGCTGACAAAGGCTGTGAATTCGGGCGTGAAGGATCAGACGCTTCTTGGAATCACAGGTTCGGGTAAGACTTTTATTGTTGCGAATGTGATTCAAAATACGCAAAGACCGACATTGATTTTGGCGCATAATAAAACGCTTGCCGCGCAATTATGTTCCGAATTTAAAGAGTTTTTTCCGGATAACGCCGTGAGTTATTTTGTTTCTTATTATGACTATTATCAGCCTGAAGCGTATATTCCGCATTCGGATACTTATATTGAAAAAGATGCTTCCATAAATGATGAAATTAATAAATTTAGACATGCTGCAACTGTGAACTTATTGACGCGCCGTGATACGATAATTATCGCTTCTGTATCTTGTATTTATGGCTTGGGTGACATTGAAGAGTATGAAAATTTAGCACTTGAAATTGGGAAAGGCGGGAGCTACAAACGAGATAAGATTTTGAGGCAACTATCGGATATGCAATATTCAAGGAGTACGATGGAATTTAAGCAAGGAATGTTTCATGTTTTGGGTGATGTGCTTGAGGTTTTTCCGCCTGATAGAGATTCTTTTTATAGATTGGAATTTTTTGGAGATGAGCTTGAAAAAATTACGGAAGTTGATGCTTTTACGCACGATGATTTGAAAGAATACGATCAGATAAAGGTTTTTCCGGCAAAGCATGATGTAACTTCGCGCGAAAAAATTGCAAAAGCCGCTGATGCGATTCGTGCGGATTTGGATCTTCGATATAACGAACTTAAGAAAATTGGGAAGAATTTGGAAGCGGAACGCATAAAAACTCGAACCGAATATGATCTTGAGATATTGCTTGAAACGGGTTATTGCAGTGGAATTGAGAACTATACGCGATATTTGAATTCAAGAAAACCGGGTGATGTGCCAACAACTCTTCTCGATTATTTTCCAGACGATTTTTTGATGATTATTGATGAGTCGCACATGTCGATTCCGCAATTGAATGGGATGTATAATGGAAACTTTTCACGCAAACAGACGCTTGTGGATTATGGCTTTAGATTGCCATCTGCGCATGATAATCGTCCGCTTAAATTTCCGGAATTTCAGAAGCACATGAATCAAACAATTTATGTTTCTGCGACTCCTGCGCTTTATGAAAAAGAGAAATCAAAGGATAATATTGTTGAAGTTGTTGTGAGGCCGACGGGGCTTATTGATCCGGAAGTTGAGGTGCGTCCAATCAAGCATCAGATTGATGATTTGATGAATGAAATTCATAAAAGAATTAAGGCAAAAGAGCGTGTGCTTATTACAACTTTAACGAAAAAATCTTCTGAAGATTTAACGGAATTTTTGTTGGATGCGGGCGTGAATGTGAAATATTTACATTCGGATATTCAAACTATTGAACGTATTGAGATTTTGCGCGATTTGCGACTTGGAAAAATTGATGTTGTTGTTGGTATCAACTTGCTTCGTGAAGGTTTGGATCTGCCGGAAGTTTCGTTGATTGCGATTTTGGATGCTGATAAGGAAGGGTTCTTGAGGTCGGATACAGCTTTAATTCAAACAATAGGGCGTGCTGCGCGTAATATTAATGGAAAAGTGATAATGTATGCGGATCGCATTACAAAATCTATGAAATTTGCGATTTCGGAGACCGAGAGAAGACGCAAAATTCAGACTGCATATAATAAAAAGCATGGAATTACTCCGCAGACGATTATTAAGGCGATTAAAGATATTGCTGGACAGCATGCGAAACCTGAAATTAAGGGTTTTGATTTGAAGAAGGTGCCAAAGGGCGAGGCTAGATTCTTGATTGATAATTTGACGAGCCAAATGAATTTGGCTTCCGAAAATCTTGAATTTGAAAAAGCTGCGGCGATGAGGGATAAGATTAAAGAGGCGCGAGAGTTTTTTGGAATGGAAATTGTGTAGCTTTTTAGTTTCCGATTTGTCCGACTTTTATTGATTTCATTTCAACCGGACATGTCATTGATGCGGAGATTTCATCGATGGCTTTTAGCGCTTGTGGATCGGCAATAAAGACGCGTTTTACATTTTTAGCTAGTAGTTTATTAAAGATGCGTTTGATGCGCAAAATTGTTTCTTCGTCGTTATTTCCAAAATAAAATTTGCTGAATAAAATTTGGTCAAATTCAATTTCGTTTAAGTCAATAAAATTGAAGAAATGTTCGAGAATAAAAAGCGCGGAATGGTCTGGATTGCTGATGTAACTATCGATCACTTTACCGCGTCCGCCGGAAACATCTTGCGCGTAAATTTCAATTTCATGCTTTTTTAAATCAGCGTAAATATCGTTAAAAGTGGCTTTTAGACTGACTTTTGAGAGGAAAACGCAAAGTGTTTTTCCACTGGTTCGTTTGATTAAATATTTTGCGAGTTCAGCGGTTGATCTGTGAAGCGATTCGCGATTTAGATTTTTGAAGTCTTCAATGAAATAAAAAGCTGTTTCAGGTTTTTCATCAGATAAAATAAAATCTTCTTTGAAATCTTGAATATCATTTTTTTCTTTTATATAAGCCAAGGATTTATTTACGGATAAATTTGGCGAAATTAAAATTATACTTTCATATTTTTCAAAAATATTTTTTTTAACAATTTCTTTTACGTTTAACGGAATTAAAATTATTTTTACTTTTTCATTTTCTGAGCGTTCGATTTTTGTTTTGTAGTTGCTGTTTTCGGATAATAAGACGCTCATTAAAATTTGCAGTTTTTTTACAAGTTCAGTGGGTTTTTCTTTATCAAGAATTTCTTTTGCAAAAAGTGCGATTGCACTGATTTGGTTCCATTCTTTTGAACCTTTGTATGCTTCGCTTAATTCGACACTTAAATATGCGTTTTGATTGGTTTGATCGGTTGCTTTTTCAATCATTAACCAGAGCATTCCAAAAAGCATTTCAAGTTTTATTTTTAACGTTTCGTTGAATGCGAGATTCTCCAAATCTGATGAATAATAGATTTCAGAAAGCGCGAATTCGGCGGTTTCATATATGTTTTCAAAATTTCCCAGTATTAAGTTTTTGGCTTTAGGAAGCGATAAAGAGCCTATTTTTATTTCTTTTAAAAGTGTGAGGTGTGAAATTACAATTGTTTTTGATTTTTCGAGATTTTCGAGCGCTTTTAAATAAAAACATTCATTTTTTTCTTCGTGGTTACATTCAAATTCATCACAACAAACACTTGTCCATAATGTGTTTTCGCCTCTAAATAAAGCAAAATCGCTTTTTTCACCAAGCTTGGATTTTTCCAAACCTGTAATTATTTTTATAGCGAAAATCGTTTCTTCATCTGTTAATTCTTTTTCAAGAAATTTTTCAAAACGAGTAGGGGATAGGTATTGAGTTTTTTCTTTTATCGAAGGTGTTTTCGGGCTTGATAAAGCCATTATTGTGTTTTCAGAAAATTGATTTGCGGCATCAGTTGAACACTCTTCGATATCTATATTTGGCGCATTTTCGAAAATGATTTTTTCTTTATTCTGTAGTGCCAGTAGAATTTTTTCACTATATTTTGAAGAGCTTTTTGCCATTCCAATTACTGTTTAATTTTTTAATTTTTTCTAATGTTTTCGAATCCATTTCTTTTATTTTTCCAAGAAGTAAATTGAACAATGCGGCTGTTGCTTTTGCGTCTGATAGCGCACGGTGTTTTTCTTCATGCACAAGCTCAAAAGTGCGACTTAAAGTTTCCAAGCTATATGATCGCATTCCCGGTAAAAGAATTTGAGAAAAAGTGATAGTATCAAAATATTCATTTGGGAATTCGAAAATCGCTCGTTTTAAAATTGTGATATCAAAATCCGCA
>JBAYGM010000029.1:0-10134 GCA_041666705.1 Candidatus Altimarinota bacterium
AGCATCGCACCGGATTTCCTAAAATGTTCGCAAACGCTTCTGGTCTCCTCCGTAATTTCATCCGGATGCTCAAAATTCATCAAAAGATAAACCGGCTGTTTCATCTCACGAATCGCATCCCCGATAGTCAGATCAATAGCCTGAGGTGACACAATTGGCATACGCGTTCCAATCCTTATAACCTTTATTTGAGGAAGTGCACCAAATTTTTTCAAAGCTTTTTTAAGAACAATCGGATTTGTAAAAGGATCGCCTCCGCTAAAAATAATTTCATTAACATTTGGATGCGCGACCAAATAATTCTCGATATTTTGTAAATCTTCATCTGTCAAAAGCCCACCAAGCGCATCAGAAACCTTACGCTTTCTTGTGCAAAATCTGCAATATGCACCACAAGTCAAAGTCAACAAACAAAGAACGCGATTTCCATATTTATGAACCAAGCCCTTTGTAACGGTATATTTTTCCTCAATCAACGGATCTTCATACATGCAAGGAGGATTTATCTCCTCCGCCTCGGATGGATAAAACTGATTATAAACCGCAGGGCTTTTCTTAGCCAAACCTTCAATATGTTTAGTTACCTGAAATTTGAAATCTTTAGTGCTCATTTTTTATAATTATTTTTTTATAAATTGATAATTTTTTTCATAAGCCAAACGCGCGATTCGATCCATAAATCCTTTATAATCAAGCCCGATATCCTGAACGGCTCGCGCAAAACCGGTTGGCGGATCAATCCCGGGGTTTGTATTCAATTCAAGAAAATAAGGATTCATATTTTTATCAACGCGAAAATCAACTCTCGCATATCCGGAGCATCCGCAAATTCGATAAATTTTTGCGGCAATGCTTTGCAAAGAATCAATCGTAGTCGAATCAAGCGGAGCTGGGTAAACAATGTACGAATTCTTATAAAGATGACTTTCTGTATCAAATTTCGAATCAAAAGTCTGAATTGGATATTCATCTTGTGGTAAATTTTTATAAACAATCGCGTGTGGCGACATAACATTCAAATTGTCATAATCATTTCCAAGGACAGCCACGGAAACATCCATTCCATCAATAAAAGATTCGACAAGCGCAGGCATTTTATAAACCTCAAGAACATATTGAATTCTCTCGGCCAATTGTTTAAATGAATGAACAACCGCATTTTTATCAATTCCATAACTAGATTCTGCAAGTGCCGGCTTCACGATAAGCGGGAAAGCAATTCTTGGCATCGTTAAAGGAACTTCATTATAAACTCTATAATCAGGCGTCAAAATCGAATACGCAGAAACAAATTCTTTTGATTTAATTTTATTAAGCGCAAGAAGAATCGATTCCCAGCTACAACCCGTAAAAGGCATTCCAACCGATTCGAGAATAAAAGGAACGTAAGGAGCTTTTAAAATGTCATTTCCAACACCTTCGGTAAGATTAAAAACCAAATCAACTTTGTCTTTCCATTGCAAAATTTCCTCAGCAAAATTGTCATAAACTTCCATTTCAAAAACCGTATGACCGGCTTCTTTTAAAGCGGCTGCAACAATACGCGCTTGCGCAACAGTATCCTCTTCCGCCATCTTATCTTTTTCCGAACCGTACAGAAGCTTTTCTACAACATTATAAATTACAAGTATTTTAAACTTTTCTATGTAAGGGGGCTGAAATTTCATTTTTTGTTATTTTTTTATGAGATCTTGTTTCATCAAGACCATATCTTTTAAATGCTGTTTTTAAAATTGCTTCAATAATTTGATTATAAGACATACCGGTTGAACGCGCAGAATGCTGAAAATAAGAAAAATGCTTAGGATTTGGATTAAGTCCAGGAATCGGATTTGCTTCCAAAACATATATATTGCCTTCTTCATCCATTCTCATATCTATGCGACCAAAATCGCGCAATCCAAGGGCGTTAAAAGAATCCATGGCAATATTTTGCAAACGCCTTTTTAAATCAGGCTCCAACTTATCATCAACAACAATAGCCTCTTCCAAATCATTCTTTTCACACCAAACTGATTTTGCTTCATAACAATCAATATAAAATTCCATTTTCGGAAATCTATCAAAAGCAATTTCAAGAATTGGCAAAACTCGAAGATCCGAACCATTCCCAATAAGTGGGATTGTAAATTCACGTCCGGACAAAAACTTTTCAACAAGCACTGGCTCTTTATATTTATCAATCAATTGTTTAACTTTTTTCCTAAGCGAAACCTCGTCTTTGCAAACAGAATCAGCATCAACTCCCATACTTGAGCCTTCTCCATTTGGCTTAACTATAAGCGGAAAAGACAAGCTTGGATCCAAAGCATCCTCATAAGTATTCATAACTTGATAAGGAGGAGTTGAAATCCCACTTGCGATAAGAACTTTTTTCGCAACAGCTTTATCAAGAGTAACCGCCGCAGCCAAAGGACCACAAGCGGTATAAGGAATTTTTAACATTTCAAGCATCGTTGGAATTTGCGATTCACGTGATTCACCAGAAATTCCTTCCGCAAAATTAAAAACAAAATCTAAAGTATCTTTTAAACGATATAAAGCAAAATAAGCTTTGTCATCAGCTTCAATAAAATAAACGCTGTGACCCATAGCTTTTATCGCCTGCTCAATTGCTAAAACGGTTTTCGGAGAGTCATATTCATCTCTACACGAAGGAGGTTCTTCATCGGGTAATAAATCATCTTTTAGAAGATTATACGTGAGACCGATGTTCATGTTTTTGTGGCTTTAAAAAAATAATTTTTTGAAATCCACACTGATTATAAATCTGTGTATTTATAATGCAAGATATAATGCAAGTTTTTTCGACAAAACTAAAAAACAGATTTACATTTATGAAAATTATTTCATGGGGACGTTTCCTTAAATTGGCTTAGAACAGTAAAATGGGGACAGAGGCTAATTATTTTAAATAAATCGCAGCCGCCGTATATTTCTTTCGCATGATAATAACAAAAGTTACTATATGCAAAACCAGAACACTCACAAAAAACAAATTTAATTCAAATAACGAAAGAATCCCATATCGCTGATAAGAATAAGTCACGCTAAACCTATCCAAAAAATCTTTTGCAATAAAATAAACCAAAATCAAAACATAGCAGCTCCAATTGATGTGTTTTAGATATTTCCAAATCACAAAAATTTGGCTTCCATAAAGCAAAACCCAAAAAATATTCCCAAATTCATACCACGCAAATCCCCTGTTATACATATATAAAGAATAAAAAATGAGTGCCATCAAAGAATAAGAAATAATTCCGATGGCAATAAAATTAAGTAACCATTGCACAAACTTTCCGCGCCATAAATAAATCGCATAATTCACGGTCAAAAGAAGCGGATAAAGCGAACAAATCGGAACAAAAATCCACAAATAAAAAGGCGTCTCAACAAAATCCCGATAATCAATCGTTAAGGCCGCACCGGTCATAAACAAATCCAAAACAATCAGCGCAACAAATCCCCAATTTTTTTTCAAATTATTCATTTAATCAGATAAAAACCCTGCGTTATCCACATTCATGCACCACTCCTTCGGCCAATCTCCATATAAACCTTCACTCCTCAATTTATCTTTTATTTCCGCAACTTTTTTTGGCCATTCTTCCTCTGTATATTGCTGATTCAAAATGCAATATTTTCGCTTATTCAAGCCAACGCATAAAAACAATTTTTCAGAATGGAAACACGAATCGCAATACTCGCAGTCGCGGACAAATTCACAATAAAAACAAAAATTGGAATTATAACCTTTACCAACAAAGTAAGTTTGATAACAAAGTTGCATATCTACAGAAAGAGCGGAATCAAGGCTATCAGCAGTTCGTTCACCATAAATATTATAAACTCTATGCATATAAGAACAGTCCTGAAGCCCCTCGGAGTCATAACAAAGATAAGCATTCCTGCAATTCCACAAATGATCCCCTATCGCATTATCGGTTTGAAATTGTCTGGAAAATAAATGTGGCACAGTCAATTTAATTTTTTCAAATTCCGCATACAATTTATCAACCGATTCTTTTTTTAAAACCGCAACTTTTTTCTCATATTCTTCCTTGGAAAACGACTTATTAAAAACATGATATTGCTTATGCCTAAGCCCTGCACAACCAAAACAATTATTGCAACTTATGCAATCAAAGCAAAGCGTACTTTCGCTGGTCTGTTTACAATCTTGAAGATAAGAAGAATTATAACAATTAATAGAATCCACGCATTCATAAAGGAGTTCCGAATATTGAACATAGCTACAATCAACACAATGTCGATTTTTATAAACACACTCGGAATAAAAACAATTCTCCTGATAATCGCCCATAAAACACAAATACGAATTCTTTGAATAATAAAGAAAATCCGAATAATTGGAATTTATATTTTGATAACCGTGAAAACCGATTTGCGGCGTCGCTTCACGCAATTTTTGAAATTGTTCAAAAAAATTCATAAGCTATTTATAGCACAAAATGCACAATTTCGTCATTATGATATAATATTTTTGAAATAATTTTTAACCCTCTTTCTATGTCAAAGACAACAAAAATCGTACTCGCGATTGTGGCAGCAGTAATCATTTTGGTTGTACTACCAATGATCAGCACGTTTAACTCCCTAACAACGCTCAACACTGAGGCAGATGGCCAATGGGCAAATGTTGAAACCCAACTCCAAAACAGATGGGATTTATTGCCAAGACTTGAAACGTATTTAAAAACACAAAGAATTCAAGAAAAAGGAATCTTCGATAACATCGCACAAGCAAGAACACAATACGGAAGCGCAAAAACAACACAAGATAAGGTTTCAGCGGCAAACGAAATCGAATCATCAATCTCAAGGCTTTTATTAGTTATGGAAAATTATCCACAAATAAAAACAAATGACCTTGTAATGCAACTTGGATCACAAGCTGAAGGCGCCGAAAACCGCTTAAGAGTCGAAAGAATGAGATTCAACGATGCGGTTAAAGCGTATAATACAAAAGCAAAAGTCTTCCCATCAAATATAATTGCCGGACTTTTTGGATTTGAACAAAGAGCATATTTTGAATTAACGGATAAAGCGGCATTAAACGCACCACAGGTAAATTTATAAAATGAAATTCCTTTATAAATTAGGATTCACGCTTGTTTTGTTCTGCTTAAGCGTATCTTTCGTTTCGGCATACTACAATCCGGGCAAACCGACAAATTACGTTAATGATTTTTCAAATACTTTAAGCACAACAACGATTTCTGCGCTTAATTCGGAGCTTAAAGCGCTTCAAGATGAAACGTCTCATCAAATTTTTGTCGCAGTAATACCTTCAATGAAAAACGACTATATTGAAAATTTTGCTGTAAAACTTTTTGAAGACTGGAAGCCTGGACAAAAAGGTAAAGATAACGGCGTTCTGTTTTTAATAAGCATGGAAGAAAAGAAAATGAAAATCGAAGTCGGATATGGGCTTGAGGGAGTTTTAACAGACGCAGAATCGATAAAAATAATAAACAACATTGCAAAACCTTATTTTCAAAAAGGAGATTTTGATACGGGGATTTCGGAATCAGTCAAAACAATCGAAAAAATAATAAGAGGCGAAATTGTTGATTTGGGAAGTAAAAACTCAAATTCAACCAACGATGGCGGCGGCGACACATGGACCGTTCTTGTATTTTGGGCAGTAATGCTGGTCATTGGCGGCGGAAGCGCACTCGTAAAATTCTTCGCAACAACTCGCTCATGGTGGCTCGGTGGAATCATTGGAGCGCTCGTTGGCGGAGCAATTTCACTTATGACGTTCGCAATCTTTGGCAGTTACGTGATAATTATTATAGTAATTTTAACCGTTGGCGGCTTCTTGCTCGACTATCTTGCTTCAACTGGAAAAATTAAACCTCCAAAAGGCGGCGGTGGACATGGTGGCGGCTTCTTTTGGGGAGGCGGTGGATCCGGTGGATTTGGCGGAGGAGGGTTTGGTGGTGGCGGTGGCGGAAGCTCAGGCGGAGGCGGCGCAAGTGGCGGATGGTAGCACGCCGTTCGCTGAAAGCGAACACAGGTGGATATGAATAAAAGGTTTTGCAAAGCAAAACACCAATAAACAAATTCTAAATGACAAAAACCGTTTTAGAAATTGCAAAAAAACTAATAAGTTTGAATTCGGAAAATCCTCCTGCAAATAATTCAGCATGCGCACAATATATTTTTGATTTTTTAAAAGAACTTGGCCTAAAACCAATCAAACAACCTGTCACGAACAAGCTTTTTAACATAATCGTTGTTGGCAAAGGGCCAATTTTAATACAAGGACATTTAGATACTGTCCCGTTTGGAGATATAAAAAAATGGAAATACAGCCCCACCGGCCAAATAGTTAAAGATAAATTTTTTGGACGCGGAATCGCAGACATGAAAGGAAATGTTGCATGTTTCTTATCGGCACTACAAAAATCCCCTACCGATCAATTAAGTATGGCTTTCACAGCAATTGAAGAAACAAGCTTCATTGCGATCGAAAAAGCTATGGAACTCAAAAAAACACTATTTAAACACGTAAAATACTCAATCACAATCGAACCAACAGATGGCAAACTTATAACGTGCAACAAAGGTCAATTTTGGTTTGAAGTAACAGCAAAAGGTAAAACTGCACATTCCAGCGCTCCTGAAAAAGGAATAAACGCGATTGAAAAACTCATCGAAATAATTCCGCAAATCAAAAAATACGAGAAAAAAATAAATGGCATGCGTCATCCACTCCTTGGCAAAGCTACTTTAAGCATCGGCGAAATAAAAGGCGGAACCGCTCCAAACATCGTCCCCGATCATGCATCAATAGTAATAGACAGAAGAGTTCTAACTTCGGAAAATCCAAAACAAGCTATAAAAGAAATGGAAAAAATTTGCGCTCCAAATAAAGTAAAACTCTTAAAACAAATCGATCCTGCCGAGACTCCAAAATCTTCAAAAATCGTAAAATTTATGCAAAAGATCCTCGCTTCACAAAAAATTGATTCAAAAATTTACGGATATCCCGCAACCGCCGAACTCAGTGAAATAAGAAAACACAGGATTGAAGGCGTCATTTTCGGCACATCAATGCTGTCCCAAGCCCATCAAGAAAACGAATATATGACCTTAAAAGAACTCGAAATCGGCGAAAAAATTTACTCCAAGCTCATTCAATCCGCCTCCAAATTCTAAAAATTGAAAATTGAAAATTGACAATTTCCCCATACTCTACTAATGTAGTACAGCAATTTACACTAAAACATTATGTCAAATAAACACGTCAGTCATAAACACGGAGGAAAATCGAACCCAAGACTTCGACCGAAAAGCACTCACGGAAAAAGACGAAATAAGGCAAATGCAAGAATAAAAAGCAAAGCCCTTAGGGAATCGAATGAAATAAAAAAACGCGTCGCCCTAAAAGAGATCGAGTAATAAAAAAATATGTTCGGAAATAGAACAAAGGGAAATTCGTTGCAAAAACGCTATTTTTACGGCAAAACCCCTATTCTTCAAAACAAGGATGGTTTTTTAAAGAAAAAGAAAAATGGCATTAGAAATATAATGCCGGAACCTCAAAAAATTAAAAAAACCTTTATTTTAATATCAATAGCAGCCGGAATTTTAATAATATTCTACTGGATATTTTTATCCAGTTTTTTCACAATAAAAGAAGTAACAATCGACTATAAAGAAGCACAAGAAGAAAACGCATTCTTAAAAGACTATTTCAAAGATTACATAGGCAAAAATATAATATTTGCCAACATCGAAAATGGCGCAAATAAAGCAAAAGTCGAACATCCAGAATTCAAATCTTTAATCGCACAAAAATCATATCCAAATAAAATAAAAATCTCATTTTCAGCGTACACATCAATTGCAAATATAATAAACACTTCCGGCGGAGGAATTTTTAAATTCATAGTCAATGAAATCGGAATGGCAACGCAAAAAGATATGGAAAATCCAAATCTGCCATTCATCAAAATTTCAACCGAAAAACCACTCAATTTCAACACAATTCTACTCACACAAGAAAAAATAAAATACATTCTCGGTTGCGCAAAATTCTTCGAAGAAAAATTCAACATGAAGGTTCTTGAAATAGAATATTTGATGCAAGAAAAAGAACTTCATTTAAAAACCGAAAAATACTTCACAATTCTTTTGGATATTCAAAAACCATACGAAGAACAACTATTAAAGCTCAAAAAAGCGCTTTCCAAACTGGATATCTATACTCTTCCGCTCGAATATATAGACCTTCGCATCTACAGTGCAACCGGCGAAAAAATTATATATAAAAAACGTCGCTAAGTTGTTATAATAGAATAAATTTAACAAAAACCTATGGCTTGGGCTTTAATCGGAATCGTTTTGGGAATAATCCTTGGATTTCAGGTGCAATACTCAATTCCAATGGAATATACAAAATATACAGCCGTCGTTTTGATCGGCATTTTGGACGCACTTTTTGGTGCAATTCGAGCTGAAACCACAAAAGATCAATACAGCGCCATCATATTTATTTCCGGTCTTATATTTAATATTTTACTTGCAGTAATAATCACATTTCTCGGTGAAAAACTCGGGCTTGACCTTTATCTTGCGGCAACTGTCGTCTTCACGTTCAGAATATTTTCCAATGTTGGTATCACGCGTCGCGCAATGCTTCAAAACTTCATGGACAAACGCCACAAAGCAAAAGAGCAAAAACAAATTGAATAAATCTGAAAAATCTGCTATAATTAAACAAATATTAAAAATAAAAACAAATGACAGACTCATCCAAGCTTGAAACATTGAAAGAATTAATCGAGAGCGCAACCGCGGCTCTTAATTCCGCAAACAAAATCGCCCAAGAATTGTTGGGCGGTAAAGTTTCCAAAAAAAGTGCAGAAAATTATACAGACGTAGCACAAACTTTGAAGTCAGAAGATAACATCATTGAAGGTGTTTTCGATGGTCAAAATATGATCGGACCGGACAAAAGAGCTTACCAATCCCGGCAAACTATGCCAGCAAATCTAAACTTGTCGCAGGAGACGTTTTAAAGCTTACAATCAAGGAAGACGGCACATTTTTATACAAACAAATCGGCCCAATCGAAAGAAAAGCAATAATTGGAATTTTAACTTATGACGACAGTCAGTATAGGGTCATCGCGGAAGGAAAAACTTACAAAGTACTTTTAGCTTCTGTAACGTATTTCCACGCAGAAGTTGGAGATAAGGTCACGATCATGACACCCGCCAAAAAAGAAAGCGAATGGGCGGCAATCGAAAATCTGCTTCCAAAAGAGTAAACGTTGAAAAACTGCGCGCGGTCGCATTAAATCCGCAAAAAAACAAAAATAAAAAAACAAAAAACATGGAAGATTCAACTCAAACAGCAACAGTAACAGCAGCACCGGCAGATACGCCTGCAATTATGCCAGAAGCAACTCCTGTCGCAGCTCCAGTCATCGCACAAACTCCAGCTCAAATCGCTCCTGAAACGCTTAGCGCAACTCCTGCATCAAAGCACGTTTCAACACTTGGAATTATGGCAATCGTTTTAGTCTTAATCGCCGCAGGCACAGGCGGATATTTTGCTTCAAAATATTTAAAAGCAAATATGAATGGTGGCGAAGAAGCTCAGACCCAAGTCGAATCAATCGTTCTTCAAGATACAAATATAATCGATCAAAGCTTAGAAGTTCCACCTACTACAGTTGAAGAAAAAATGCCTGAAGCGCAAACAGAGGTGCAAAATGCAATGAGCACGACGGAAACGGCAAAAGTTAAAAGAAAATAAATTTTCATCCAAGTTTAAACCTCAAAGGTGAGTATATACTCCCCTTCATTTTTCGCAACAGAAAATTCTTGGCTAGGCTGGATTTTTTGGCTTATTTAAGCTAAAATATCAGCAACAACATAATCTAAAAAATATGACAAATATAGTGCAAAATACACAAAAAATTCTCGAAAAAGATCTTCATGAAAAATTCATCTTTTATGGCAAAAATGCAAAAGAATGGATGCAAAAATGTGTGCTATTCTTGCCAGAAATAAATCGTTTGCGAATTTGGGAGAAAAAAGGATTTAAGAATATCTATGAATACGCACGAATTCTAGCCGGAATGAGCACAAA
>JBAYGM010000030.1:0-9841 GCA_041666705.1 Candidatus Altimarinota bacterium
TGGCAGTTTCGGCGTCAATCAATCTCGCGCCCATACAAAGAACATTTGCATTATTATGTTTTCTCGCAAATTCCGCCATAGTCTCATTTACGCATTCCGCTGCGCGAATTCCTTGTAATTTATTAGCGGAAATAGACATTCCAATACCTGTTCCACAAATTAAAATTCCGACTGAATTTGGAATTTCAATGACTTTCTCAGAAACTTCACGCGCGATATCCGGATAATCAACAGAATCTGTTGAAAAAGTTCCAAGATCAATAATTTGAAAATCCAATCCTTCAACAAATTTCTTAATCTCCCCTTTCATTTCATATCCAGCATGATCCGCCCCGATATAAATTTTAGTTTTATTTATCATTTATTTTGACCTTGGTAATTAATAATTGGTAATTTTTTGGAGTGACTTGGAGTGAATTGGTATGAATTGGAGTGACTTTACAGAACCACAGTAACCGATTTCGACTCATGCACATTCTTTATCACATCACCAAGCATATTCGCAACAGACAAAACTTTCAAATTTTGCATTGTTTTTTTCTTATCAAGCGGAATCGTATCTGTAATAACTATCTCTTTAAATTTGGCTTTCTTAAGCCTTTGAACAGCAGGATCAGAAAACACCGCATGTGTCGCCGCAAGATAAATGTCTTTATTCGCACCACTCTTTCTTAAAGCTTCAGCCGCATTGCAAACCGAACCGGCAGTATCAATCATGTCATCATAAAGCAAACACGTTCTACCTTTCACGTCACCAACAACGCTCGTAACCTCAGAAACATTATGTGCTGTTCTTGATTTATAAATAATCGCAAGTTCCGCACCAATTAAATTTGCAAACTTTTTGGCTTCCTTAACGCCTCCAGCATCAGGGGAAACAACAGTCAAATCCTTGATTTTCTTTTTATTAAAATATTGAACGAAAAGTTTTCGCGCAATCAAGTTATCCACCGGAAAATCGAAAAATCCTTGCACTTGATCCGAATGCAAAGTGATTGTGACCAAATGATCTGCCCCGGCGGATGAAATCAAGTCCGCAACAAGTTTTGCTGAAATAGGTTCACGTGGAACAGTCACGCGATCCTGCCTTGCATATCCATAATATGGCATAACAACATGCACTTTAGCCGCAAAGGCTCTTTTCAATGAATCCATCATAATAAAAAGTTCCATCAAATCTTTATCAACATTATGTGTTGCAGTCTGAACAATAAAGACGTCACAACCGCGAACGGTTTCAAGCGGTCTCGCATAAACTTCTCCGCACGCAAATCTGGAAACTAAAATCTCAGACAATTTCACGCCCAAATGCCTTGCAATGGCTTTTGCAAGCTCCGGATGTGATGTCCCTGAAAAAATTTTGAAAGGTGGTAGTGAGGCCATATTTTATTTGTTAATTTCTAATTACGATATTTAGCCAAAATTTTCTTCATAATTCCGTCGGCATCCAAACCATACTTTTTATACAATTCTTCCCATTTTCCGGATTCACCAAATCTATCTTCAATTCCAATTTTATGTAAAACTTTTGGATATTTTTCGCACAAAACTTCAGAAATCGCACCTCCAAGCCCACCCAAAATACTATGATCCTCCGCACTAAAAAGCATTTTACATTTCTTCGCATAAGAAATAATCAAATCTTCATCAATAGGCTTAATACTACACATATTTATAACCGCAACAGAAAGACCTTCGGCCGCCAGCTTCTTGGCCGCTTCAAGAGCAAAATGAACCATTGTTCCAATCGCAAAAATCGCAATATCGTTACCATCTTTTACAACACTTCCCTTCCCTATCTGAAATTTATAAGTATCGTCATAAATAATAGGCATCGCCGGTCTTGAAAAACGCAAATAAGTCGGGCCATAATCCTCAACAATAACTTTCATCATTGCTTTTGTTTCAGCGCCATCAGCCGGACAAAAAACTTTAAAATTTGGAATAACTCGAGTAATCGCAATATCTTCAAATGCTTGATGAGTTGCACCATCTTCACCTACAGAAAGTCCTCCGTGCGATCCAACAACTTTAACATTAAAGTTCCCATAACCAACGCTTGTGCGAAGCTGTTCCCATGCTCGCCCCGCGGAAAAAACCGCAAAACTCCCCGCAAAAGGAATTTTTCCTCTTATCGCAAAACCACATGCCGCTCCAACCATATTTGATTCCGCAATTCCAAAATTAAAATGTCTTTCAGGAAAAGATTGCGCAAAAATATTTGTAAAAAGCGAACTTCCAACATCGCTATCCAAAACAACAATGTTTTTATACTTGCCTGAAAGTTCGGCCAATGCTTGCCCAAATGCTTTTCTTGTCGCTATTTTTTCAATTGGTTTTTCGTCCGCCATATTTATTTACAATCATTAATTTCTTTTTGAATCGCAGGAACCGCAACAGACATTTCTTCTTTGCTCAAAGCCACCCCATGGTACGAAGCCTTTCCTTCAGCAAAACTTACCCCTTTCCCCTTCACGGTATTTGCGACTATCGCAACCGGCTTTCTTGGATTATCAACGGCCTTTGAAAAAGCCTTCAATAAATCCGCAATATTATGTCCGTCCATAACGTGAAGTGTTAAAAATCCAAATGCATCAAATTTATCCACAACGGGATCAATGCTCATAACAGACCTAACATATCCATCCATTTGCACTCCATTGTTATCCAAAATCACAATCAAATTATCAAGTTTGTGATGACCGGCAGCCATAAGCGCTTCCCAAACAATACCTTCCTGAAATTCTCCATCACCAACCATTACATAAACTTTATTCGGCTTCTTCTCCATTTTAAGACACATCGCAAGACCAACAGCTGCGGAAATCCCACTCCCAAGAGTTCCGGTTGTCATTGTCACACCAGGCGTTTTTCGCACAGGATGACCTTGAAGAAGCGCGCCCATTTGCCTAAAATGGCTCAATTCTTCTTTTGGAAAAAACCCCAAATCCGCCAAAACTACATAAAGAGCCGGACAAGAATGTCCTTTCGATAAAATAAAATAATCCTGATCAGCCCAGTCCGGATTTTTCGGATCATTATTCAAAAACTTTTTGCCCTTACTCTCACCAAAATAAAGTGTCGTTAAAATATCAATCGCAGAAAGAGACCCTCCGGTATGTCCGGAATTTGCCTTATGGATCATGTTCAGGATGTCTATCCTAAACTCATGCGCTTTTCTTTTTATATCAATTTCCTCCATGCAAAAATACTATAGCGACTTTTCCGCCTCAAACGCAACTATATTTTTAGAAAATTATTTAAAATTTCATCGAATTTACCATCTTCTCAGCATCTTCAACATATTTCTTATCACTAACGAAAATTCCTAAATTATATTTATTCTCAACCATAATCTTTGGAACAAGCCAATCGGTTAGATAAACTTTTTCATTTTCCATCCCAATGTAATAACCTGTTAACTTCAAAGCATCATGCCCCGCAACTTTGACTTTACTCAAAGACACGCCTTTTTCACCCGATAAAAGAACTTTTGTTAATTGCGCTTCAGTTTTACTAAAATCAATTTTCTCCCAATCAATCACAAAAGGTCCCGGAGAAATATCACCCTTAATAGCAAAATCGAGCGTTTGATATCCTACATTTATTGGAAAATATTCCATAAAGCGCTTTCCCTCAGGATTGTTTGTAAAAGCAAGATTCCAACTTTTCCCAACAACATCCGTTGAAGGAGTTGAAGTTAAATCCTCCAATTTTGGAATTCCCCATTCTTTTTTATAACAAAAAGAAAATTTCATCACCTGGCTAGTATAAGAGGTCCAGCCTTCACCAATACCGGAACATCTAACCGGGAATGTAACATTCTTAAAAAGATTTTTCGAAATCGTTGGCTTTTCACCAATCAATTCATTCTGCCACTTTTTCAAATTTCCGCTTTGCCAAAAATAAATAACAGCAACAATGATAACTAAAATCGCAAGTAAAATAGCTAAAATTATTTTCGTCTTCTTCATATAAAAAGGGTTAATTTGACAAATAAATTACCACTTACACTCTTTCGTCTTCCGCATAAACGTGCATATATTCAGCCTTATCATAATCAAAAATATCATCTTCTTTAAAGAATCTCTTTATTTCTTTTTCGGCATTTTCAACAGAATCAGAGGCATGAACAACATTACAAGCCGTGCTCATAGCCAAATCTCCACGAATCGATCCGGGTTCGGCTTCATAAGCTTTCGTAACGCCACACACAATTCTGACAGCATTAACAACGTTCAAACCTTCAATGCAAAGTACGATAACGGGACTGCTTTGCATAAAGTCAGACAAACCTTTAAAAAATGGCTTACTAACATGATGCGCATAATGTTCACGCAAAATTGCTTCATCCAAAGACATCATTTTGAGACCGACAATTTTTAAACCCTTCTTTTCAAAACGCCCAATAACCTCCCCAATAAGCCCTCTTTGAATTCCATCCGGTTTAACAATTACGAGTGACTTTTCTTTGATTCCTTTCATGTTTAATGACATACGAAAAAAGATTAAGAATAAAATTCGCTGTCATTCTAGCATAAAATTGGTTGAACGCGAAAAAAATGTAGAAAAATTAAGCAGCTTTTGGCGTTTCCGGAACGTCTTCAAACTTACCTCCCTTAGAAAACTTGGTTCCTTTTGGAAAAGTTATACCAGATGCAACAATAATATCCGCGCCCTTGGCCTCAAGAGTCTCTCCACCTTTTAATTTAATGTCTTTCCCATCCTGTACGACCGTTATACTTGCAGCTTCTTTTGGAAGCTCTATACTTGCAGGATCATTAACACCATCGCCCTTACTTAAAACAAGCCTTTTCTTGTCAGGCACTTTAACGGCATCATCAATCTCAACATTCTTATCAAAAGTTTTTAAATTCTTCGCCATATCATCAAACTGAGTACCTGATAATTTTTCGAAACCACCGCCAATAAGTCCGGCAAAAAAATCTCTAATCTTATCAAGGATATCTTTTGTTTTAGGAGAATTACCTTCAATTTTGCCAATCATTGGAGACAAGGCACCTAAACCAAGAACAGCAGCCAAGGCACCAATAGCACCCTTGCCTTTATAGGTATCTAACATTGATGCTTCTTTTGCTTCATCAGTGTCGCCTTCAGCAAACATTAAAGCTATACTACCAACAAAACTCTCTTTAAATTTATCATATCTTGGTCTTTCTGCGGGAGGCAAAGATTCTCTGCTTTTTGCAGCTAACGTTTTCGCAGCATCAGCGGCAGAAGCAGCTGGAGTTTGCGCAGGCGTTGCGGCTGGAGCAGTAGCTGGAGCGGCGGCAGTTGTGGCAACCGTTGGCGCAGCAGTAGGGGCAGCACCTGATTGTTCTACCGGTTTTTGAGAAGCGGCTTCGCCAGGTTTAACGCCAGCTCTAGCTTCTTCTAATTCTTTAGTAGCTTTTGCTCTAATAGCAGCCTCTTGAGCCGCTTTATCAGCAGGATTTTTATCACCTTCCGCAGGCGCAGCAGCTTGAGCCTCCACAGCAGCATCGGAAGCCTTAGCAGCAGTTTCCCCCGGCGCAGCAAACACCAATCTCGCCGGCATAAACATTGATTGTCTTTTCACTGTATTCATATTATTTGTTTTTATTTTTGTAATTTGTTATTTAATTTGTAGTTTTAATTTCATCATTTGTCATTCATTTGTCCTTTGGATTTTAGATTTTGTCATTTCTTATGCTGCTTGTGATATTTGTGGCTCAGCCTCAACACTTGCAGCTCCACCATCTTCTTGAAATGCATCCTCACCAACAACGTCCTTCATTTCTTGTGGAATTTCTTTTTCACCGGCACTTTGGAAAAGCAAACTATAACCCATAACTCCAAGTGTACCCGCAAGAGCAACCTTTTGAAGAACAGCGCCAACTTTAGCCATTTTTGCAGCAGTAGCGACAAAAGTTTTTTCCGCAACACCTTCTGCAACTTCTTCAGCACCTTTCTCAACAATTTTTTCCGTTACTCCAACCGCGGCTTTCTCCGCAACACCTTCAACAACTTCTTCGGCAACTTTCCCAGCTACACCGGCAGCAGCTCTTTCCGCAACATTTTCCACAACTCCTTCAGCCACTTTTCCGGCTACACCGGCAGCAGCTCTTTCCGCAACATTTTCCACAACTCCTTCAATTGCTTTTTCAGCAACCTTCTCAACAACTTTTTCTGCTACTTTTTCCGCACCTTTCTCAACAACTTTCTTTCCGGCGCTAGCAGCAAGCCTACCGCCAAGAGCACTGGCTTTCATGCCCATATACCACCCTTTTATACCTTCTCCAAGACCAGGAAGAACCAAAGCAAGGTCAGTAATAATACCGGCAACGCCAAAAAGCGCTCTTATCCCTCTATCGGTCCAACCAAGGCTTCTACCTGTAATCATTTCCTTGCCGGTAATAACACTATAGATATCTGAAATTTCACCGGTAATAGGTAAAACATCAATTGCGGTTTGTCCAGCAGAAGCGGCAAAACCGGTTTTCGCATCTCGCCCCAAAAGGCCACCACCAACGATAACGGCGGTAAGAAAAGCGGCTTTGCCTCCAAGCATCCTAACGCGTGGAAATTTATTTCCAAGTTTATTCAAAGCACTTACGGATTTTGTCTTTTTCAAATAAGCTTTAAACCTATCCCTACAAGCAAATTGGCCCTTCATGACTTGTTCAAGTTTTTCAACATACGCAGCATATTTTTCACCTCTTGGCCCTTTCAAACATTTTTTCAATAAATTCTCAAGCCATTTAAGATGTTTAGCTTGCTCTGCAGTTCTTTCAAAAAGCATCATATCAGCTTCGGTTTGCGCTTTTCCTAAAATGTTAATCTCAGCCAAGACCGCTTCAGCTTCAGCTTTTTTCCCGGCCTTTCCAAGTTGCTCAGCAAGTCTTTCTTTCGCAGCCACCTGATCAAGAATTCCCTTAACATGATCAGAAGCAGCTTCTTCAAATCTATTAAATCTTTCTATTTCTCCACTACGCAAAACATCAACACCATCAACTCCAACCCTTCCTTGATCCAACATATATTCAGTCATATAGTCTTTCTCGGCCGCAAGATATCTTCCATTTAAAGAGACCAATTCAAGTTCACCTTTTGCAAGCTCACCTCGAAGCCCAACAACTTTTTCCTTAAGCCCGGAAACAACATCAGCCGCAGCATTAGATGTAACGGCAGTCTCAAGAGCCTGTTCCGCTTCCATAACGGCCGCCCTGCTTCTATTAAGAGAAGATTGATGCTTCAATAAATCGCGTTCAGCAATACTAACTTTTCCACCATGAAGTTCTCCTCTAAGTCTAATTTTAGTAGTATCGGTTGCTGCGGGTAATTTGGCTTCAAGTCCTGCCAATTCCGCTTCCGTTGGAAGTGCGCGACCACTACTTATTCTTGTATCTATTTCAGTCGCAGCTCTTCTGAAATCTTCAGCCGTTTTCACTCCTCCTCTACCGGCAATTCTTTTAGCCATTTTCGCAGCGCGCCTTGGAGCATCAAGAAAAAGTTTTTTAGCGCCATATTTACCATATTCGCGAGATTGAGGCGCTAATCTAAACCATCTATAAGTAGTCATGGCTCCTTGTGGCAAAAGCATTTTAAGCTCAGTCCATCCATGTCTCATATCAACAAATTCAACAATGTCATCATTTAAATCAACAATCTCTTCAATTTTTTTTCTAATTTCTTCTTTATCAGCATCTGCAGCAATTAATCTATTAAGTTCATTTGAAACCTTTTCTCTAGCGGCAAGTTTTACCTTAGCGGATTTCGTATCTATACCGCGCGCATCAAGATCTGCAATATATTTTCGAACAATTTCAGTCGCAATCACAGGCGGATAATCAGCGTTCCCAACAAATGCCAAAGCAAGCATTTGCTCAACGCTTTCTCTTTTATCAGGATCCTTTATAGCTTCTGTAGATTTTCTTACTTTTTCATATTCTTTATCTCCGCCAAGAACTCTAGGCTCTTCCCATTTCACACCTGTCAATTTTGAATAGGCCTGAACCATTAGCATATCATCCGCAACACCGCTTTTACGCATCTCGCCATCATGATCTTTGAAAAACTCGCGAATAGTTTTTGTTTCTTGAATTTCCTCATCAGACAAACCAAGCCCCGGAACATTTGAAATAAATTTAACAAACGCATCTTCTATCTTACCAATTGCTCCTTTAATCCCAGTCTGCGTAAAATCACCATATTTAATCATTGAAATTTTCTCGAGCGTACGTCTTGAAACTTTAACCTTCTTTTCTTTTTCGATCTTATCAATCAAGTCATCAAACATTTTTGCGTTCTCTTTCCCTTTATACAAAAGCTCAAACGCTTGCTTAAATTCACCATGAGATAAAAGCGTAACAAACTTTGCCCAACCTTGATTAGACAAATCAATCCCCGTGTTATTTTGAGTCCATTCCTGAAATTTTTGCCATTCAAGGATTCTTCCAGCCGCAAATACAACTCCTGTACCAATCGCAAGTCTTTTGCCCCATTTCCAAATACTATCCAAAGCAGACTCATTATCTTTATCCTTACCAGATGCAGCAGCTTTTGCAGCTTCAGGTCCCTTATCTTTTCTTGAAAACAATCTATAAAGCCCATAAGCGCCAGCACCAACGATAGCCGCAGTCAAAACCGGATGCTTCTTCATGCTATCAAGAGTTTTACCAATAACCCCCTTTTCATCATCTTTTGGCTTTTCTCCTTTAGCACCAGCTTTTATGGAGCGTGCTAAATTTTGAGCAGCTTTTGAATCAACGTACGCTTTTTCAACCGTTTTGCCCCAACTTATCGCAATTCCATCATACAAAGGAGAATTTGGACTTTTTGCAATTTCAATAAGCTTTAGCATCTCTGCTTTTTCAGTTGATTTAAGATCAATCTTGCTAAAATCAAGCGCAGCAACATCAGGAAAATTTCTTATTTTATCAACACTCAAACCTTTTGCCAAAGCTACCGTCAAAACAACAGGCAAAATATCTTTAAATAATTTAAAAATCTCTTTTTCTTCTTTGGTCTCAGGCAATTTCCTGATATCAATCGTGCTCAAATCATGAGCCTGATTAAGATCAGAACGCTCAACCTCTCTCGCCAACCTTGAAGTATCCAAAGTTGAACCTTTTTTAATACCAACTTCAGCCTCACGCTTTCTCGGATCTTTTTCTTTTTGTCCAGCTTGAGTTTCAGTCTCACGCTTAAGAGCATCCAATCCCACTTGCGTAGAACTTGGAGTTTCCGCTAATACTTCAGGATTTTGCGCTCTTGATTGAGTACCACCATTACCTTTTGCCATATTTATTTTTATTTTTTTTCAACTAAATCTAAATATTATAGCACAAATCAGCCAAAAAATCAAACGGGGACGTTTCTCAACTTTGGCTTACACGCCTCATTCAGGGACAGACCTAAAAACTTAGTAATTTCTTAAATCGCTCATCTCCCTCAAACGGCCCAATTGCCGCAAGTTTAAGCCGTTTCATATCAAAAATATCCTTTGCGACGCGCAAAATATCATCAGTTGTAACTTCATCGATTTTTTTTAAAACCTCCTCCGGCGCCCTCGCACGACCATAAAGCAACTCATATTTTCCAAGGAAATGAGCATATTCCTCACTGTCTTCAAGTTTCAAAATAATTTTTCCCTTCAAAAACTCCTTAGACTTTTTAAGCTCTTGTTCAGGCACTTTTTCGTCCGCAACTTTTTTATATTCATCAATAATCGCGCTCACCGCCATATCAACTCGATTCAAATCAACGCCCGCATTTGTGGACAAAACCCCCGAATCCGTATAATCATCCGTTCCGGTATGAATATAATAAGCCAAACCCTTGGCTTCACGAACCGACAAAA
>JBAYGM010000031.1:0-9679 GCA_041666705.1 Candidatus Altimarinota bacterium
ATTACATATTGCCTGTATTCATCACTTTCTCTATATGCCGCTAATTGTTCAAGAAAATCGACTTGGTTGAAGTACGGGTTGAGTTTTAATGCGGATATTGAATATTCTGTTGGATTTTCTGGATTTACATAGAATATAGTTCCGGTATATGCTGAAGCTTCTTGTGGTCTTTTGTTTTTCATTTGAGTTTTTGCATTTAATTTAGTCGTGAGTGCTGTAACTATAGCAACGGCTTTTGTTAACGACCTTCTTAAACTGCATTTATCTTCGAATGCCTTGTCTGATATACCGCGTTTTGCATCAGTTGTTTGAGCTGCTTCGACTGCTTTTAATGCATTTTGAGCCATTTGAATTATAGGAAATGCTGCATATGTTGTATTTGCGATTTTTGTTAGTTCTTCTGGATTTTCCGTAAGATCAGCGAATTCAGGTAATTCCGTTAGCGCTTTATCTAGCGCTGCTTGTGCTGATTCTACAAACCTTTGATTAGGATAAGCTTCCGGATATTCATTGCCTATCAATACAGGTTCATCCTTTGGTGTATGCATAATAATTTATTTTATTAATAAAGGAGGCAATTATATATATAATATGGTTTTTTGTCAATGATAATCGAAGAATGGTCGATTTTAGTATAGCGAAGCCGTATAGCACTCATTGCAATATACTATTTCCGGACGATTTGGAGCGTAAACGGTTTTTATTGGAGTCCCGCATTTATCGCATTTGCGATCAAAAAGGTGGTGCGGATTTCTTTTGGAAAATTTGGAATGATAGCGGCAGTTTGAGCATAAACTTGGAGTAGGGAGGTTTAATGCTTTATAAAATTTGAGTTCCTGCGGAATTGTTTGAAATGGTTTTTTGCAGGAAGCGCATGTTAAGGCATCTGGTAAACGTTTTGGCGCGGTTTCTTTGCGCCATTTATAGCCAAGTTTTAATGCTTCGGCTTCAGTTAGCGGATAATATTCATTTGCGATTGTATCGTTATATGGAAAAGTTGAATATTTGATTGGAAAAAATTCGCCCCATTCTTGTGTTTTTGTCATGTGCTCAACGATGCGTGGCATAATTTTTTCATATTCTGCTTTTGTATATTGTTTGTTCAAAATGCAATATTCGTTTCGTTTTAAGCCAATGCATCCAAAAAGATTTTTTGAATTAAGGCAATAATAGCAATTTCTTAAATTATTATTGCTGATCCAGCAGAGGACGCAATATGCCAAATTATAGCTTCCAACAGCGCTTGCGACGGATTCATAAATCAATTCGCCGGTGTTTACGCCTGTGCAGTCATAGCAAAATTTGTTGTTTTTTGGGCCGTTAAAAACCCATTTACATTCTTCGTCGTTGTAGCAGTCATAGCATTCTTCACAGTTTTTACAGTTTGTTAAAAAATCGCCGGTTGAATTTTCCGATTTTGAAATCTGTGCGAATTTTCGTGGAATTTTGAGCGATAATTCGTATGCGTGTTTTGCATATTCTTTTATTTTTTCTTCTGTGAGCGGGAAGGCTTCTTTCATGTGTTTTTCGTATTCTTCTTGCGTTAATTGTTTGTTGAAAAATACGTATTTTTTGTGACGTAAACCGGATGAGCCAAAGCAATATTCGCAAGATTTGCAGTCAAAACAGAATGCGCAGTCTGAGCATTGCATACAAAATTGGCAGTAAATGGTTTTATAAGAATTTTTGCAGTCCAAGCATTCATAGCAAAGTTCGCATTTTAAAGCACCATAACAATCGACACAGTTTTTGCATTCCCAAATGTAATCAACATAATAACAATCTTCGCAGTTGTCGCTGGCAAAAATCAGATAGCAGTTTTTCGCGTTATCAACGTATTGACCGTAATCCGTATTGGTTGTGTTTACCATTGCGAGAGCGGGGAGTGTGACATCGTGTAAAAGCTCATTAAATTGCTCGAAAAATGGTCGATTAAAATCAAAGTCGCGACCATGTTTTGCATTATCAACTTTATCGGAATACCAAATCGGAAGCTCGCATGCGTGATAACCGGCATTTGGATCAAATACGCTTATTATTTCTTTGCCGGTTTCGGAGGAGATATTTTTATATAAAGATCTTTCGTTGCGCCAAGCCATTCTTCGGCGTTCGCGTTCAGTTGGGCAGATTGTTGGAGGCGGAACATTCATTTTACGATAAAAATCCAAATCCGCGTTTGTTATTTCAAAAGGCTTGCCTGTTATTTTGCAAATTCTTTCCATTTCTTTAAATTTTACGCTAAAATTAAACCATATAACCTTCTCACATGGCAAACTACGACGCAGATTCACCAAATGTTCCCGCGTTTATGCGAAAAAAGGGCATTGCAAGGGGCGTTAAGGATAAGTTGCTTAATACCGCTTATGATTATAAGCAGAAAGGTCTTCTTGAAAAGTTGGCACGTGATGTTTCGCGCGAGAATCCGATAAAATATGCAAAAAGAAGGCCGGATGGTGTAGTTTCTATGATACCGAAAAAGAAAAGAGCTGCGAGGGCTAAAAAAGTTAAAACTTTTGATGCGCCTTTACTTGATTTTAGCAATATTGGAGGAAGATCTGATTTGAAGAGTTTTTCGCTTGAAGATGCGACTGATGGATATGGAGAGGTAAGCGTAAAATCAAGAAAAAGCGAAAGTCTGACGGGTGATTTCGAAGATCCAAACAAGCTTGTGCGGATTGTGCCGATTGGAATGATTGAAGATTATTTGGGTAATATTGAAGTTGGAATAATCGAGCTTGATGCGGTTTTGCGACATGGAGAGATTATTCAAATTGAGTGCGATAACGGATTTTTTCAGCAAAAAGTTGATTCAATGCAGATAAACAGAAAGCCTGTAAAAAGAGCCAAGAAAGGGGATTCGATTGGGATAAAAATGCTTTCGGCTCCAAAGAACGGCGGGTTGGTTTATAAGGTGATTTAAGGATGACGCAAGGTTTATTTTAGGAAATAAAGTTTAATTTTGGTAATAATTTTTTGCCCCGGGGCAAAAAATTATTACGAAGTTTTTAATTTATTGTGCGATATAGATTTCCACCACGTGGTGGAAAATTGCCTTCGTCTTCATAGGGCTTGACTATTTTAAATTTATCATTATAATAGTTGAGCTTTAATTATTAAAACAATAAAATATGTCACAAAATAGATTGATAGAAGTTAGTGAGCTTAGAGTTTTTGCTAGTGGTATAAGAGCGGATGATGAGCGAGCGCATTTTCTTTCCGCTGTTGATGCTTCTCGTGATGGTAGCAGGATGTGTTTAAGAGCGGATTTGGAAAAACATTTGAATGGTAGCCGATGGCTTGTTCGTGAATTTTTGAGATGGCAAGTGATGCCACCGGAAACAACTTTCGCGGATGATAGGGAATGGATGGCCGGTGTTGATAGCGCTCTTGCTTCCTAGCGCTTTATTTAATCTATCTCGTATTTTAACGTAACCGTCACGGTTGTTTCTTTTGAGCCTGCTTCGATTGCAGGTGCAGGAACTGCGCTGTCGAGCATCATTTTTGACGATTCCGCTCTGCCGCCGCCAACTCCATACATTGGATAAACCGGGCTTGAAATGCCTTCTTCAATTGAAATTAATTTTCCGAGCGAAAAGCCGCCGGCACTTGCAATTTGTTCCGCTTTCTTTTGAGCTTTTTCAATTGCTTCTGTGCGAGCTGCATCTTCGGCCTGAGTTGGGTCATCGAGTTTGAATGAAAGTTCGGAAACTGTGTTTGCGCCGTTTTTTACAACTCCGGCTAAGAGATCTCCGATTTTATCAAAATTGCGAACTTTTACGCCGACTGATTGCGTGATTGTGTAGCCTGTGATTTCCGCTGGAGGACAAATGCCATTTGTTTTGCATTCGTAATATTGATATCGAGGTGAAACATTATAGCTTTCGGTTTTGATATCCTTTTTATCAACATCGTTTGATTTTGCAAATTCGATGGCTTTATTTACTTTTTCCGTATTTGTCTTTTGAAGATCTGCAACGTTTTTTCCGCCTTCTGTGATGACGCTAAAGCTAAATTCTGCAACATCAGGGATTGAAACGGACTTTCCTTCCGCGTTGACTGAAAAATTTCTGAAAGATGTTGGTTGAATTGATTTTGAATAAGAGTTTACATAACTAACCGTTCCGTAGCATAAAAATGCTATGAATACGACTAGCGCCAGGTTTTTAAGGTCTTTGATTTTTTCATTCATTTTTTGAGGGGTTAAATGTTTTTTATATTATATCTCTATTTTTGAAAATAAATAACTTCCGATTCCAAAAATTATCATTGTCACTCCTGTTAATACAACAAAGTCTAAAGCGATTCCAAAGTGTGCGGTGTTTAGAAGTGTTCCGCGAAGCGCATCAACTCCATATGAAAGAGGGTCGATTGCGGCGATTATTGCGATTGTTTTTGGTAAGCCTTGAAGTGGAAAAAGTGCGCCTGATAAAAAGAAAAGCGGCATTATCAAGAAGTTTATTATTAATTGGAATCCGTGCATGTCTTCCATTTTTGATGCGATTGCTGTGCCGAGTGCTGTGAATAAAACCGCGATAATAAACATAAATATGATTGCAATTGGAATGTATGCCCAGTGCTCAGGTCGAAATCCGATTGCGATTGATAAGGCGAGGACGATTATTCCTTGAATTGTTGCGGCTGTTGCACCTCCCATTGTGCGTCCGATCATGATGTTAAAACGTGAAACCGGTGCGACGAGAGTTTCTTTTAGGAATCCGAATTGCTTATCCCAGATGATTTCTATTCCGAAAAATACAGATGAAAAAAGTATGCTCATGGCGATTATTCCGGGTGCGATAAATTGGATGTAACTGCCGCCGCCGGCTTTTTCATAAATTGGGCCAAAGCCAAACCCAAGAGCGACTAGGAATAATAAAGGCTGCGCCAGTGATCCGATTATTCTGGATTTTGATCGGAAATATCTTTTTAGTTGTCTGAGCCAAAGTATGTAGATTGTGTTCATAATGTTATTTTTTTGTCCAAAGTCGATGTACCATCCGCATTTGGTCTTTTACACCGCCTGCTTCGCTTCGGATTTCTTTACCTGTTAAAGCCAAAAATGCTTCTTCAAGAGTTTGCGTGTTTGTTTGTTTTTTAAGTTCTTCCGGCGAGCCCTGTGTGATTATTTTTCCGTGATCTATGATCGCAATTTTATCTGCAATTTTATCAGCTTCTTCCATATAATGAGTCGTGAAGAAAACTGTGATTTTTTCTTTTTCGTTTAGGTTTTTGATGTAGCTCCAAATGTGATTTCGCGTTTGTGGATCAAGTCCGAGAGTTGGTTCGTCTAAGAACATGATTTTTGGATGATGAAGGAGTCCGCGGGCTATTTCAAGCCTGCGCTTCATGCCTCCGGAAAAGTGTTTTACGTAATCGTCTTTGCGATCCCAAAGTTCAAGAAAATTCATAAGTTCAATTATGCGATCATGTCTTATATTTTTTGGTAAACCGTATAAATACGCGTGCAGTTCCATGTTTTCAAAAGCCGTTAATTCATCGTCGAGGCTTGGGTCTTGGAATACGATTCCGAATGATTTTCTGACTTCATTTTGCTGTTTTGCGGGATCGAATCCGTTCAAAAAAATTTCGCCGCTTGTTGGATGGAGTAAAGTTGTCAACATTTTTATTGTTGTTGTTTTGCCTGCACCATTTGGGCCGAGGAAAGCGAAGATTTTACCTTCTTCAACTGTGAATGAAATGTTTTTTACCGCCTCAAAATCATCAAATTTTTTAACAAGATTTCTAACTTCTATTATATTTTTCATGAGATTTTTATTTGGATTTTATTATATATGTTTATACGTTTTATATAAAGGAATTGGTTCATTTTAATTTTTGGGATATTATTTAAGTATGAAGAAGTGTAAGCAATGCGAAAATAGCTTTGAAATTCGCGATAAAGATGTTGCATTTTATAGCAAGATTTCACCAATTTTTGGTGGGCAAAAATATACCATTCCTGAGCCAAAATTGTGCCCAAAATGTCGTGAACAAAGGAGGCTTGCTTATCGTAATGAAAGGACTTTATATAAGCGCAAAAGTTCGCTTAGCAATAAAGATATTATTTCGGTTTTTAGTCCGGATTCAAAGTATAAAATTTATACGAGTGAAGAATGGTGGAGTGATTTTTGGGACCCGCTTGCGATGGGGCGTGATTTTGATTTTAATAGAGGATTTTTTGATCAATTTTATGAACTTGAACTTGATGTTCCGCGTCCGCCTTTGATTAATAACAAAGCTGAAAATTCGGATTTTTGTAACTTTGCAGATGGCAATAAAAATTCGTATCTTGTGACTTCTGCGAATTGGAATCAGGATTGTTATTATGGCTTCTTGATGGTTAAATGTCGCAATTCCGCAGACTGCATTTGGTGCACCGATTGTGAACTTGTTTATGAATGCTTGGATTGTTTGAATTGTTATAATCTTCGTTATTCGGAGAATTGTGAGAGTTGTTCTGAAAGCGCATTTTTATATAATTGCAAAGGTTTGATGAATTGTATGTTTTGTATAAATTTGAATAATAAAAAGTACTGCATTTTTAATAAAGAACATACAAAAGAAGATTATGAGAAAGCTGTAAAATACATGTACGGTAGTTATTCCAGATATCAAGAAATGATAAAGAAATTTGCGGATTTTAAAAGGTCTTTTCCGATAAGAAAGGCAAATAATTTTATTGCGTGTCAGGACTGTGTTGGCGATAATATTTTTCATTCGAAAAATGTTTATATGGGTTTTGATGTTTATAATTCAAAGGATTCGGCTTATTTGCATGATGGGCTTAAGGGCTCGGATTGTTACGATGTTTGTTTTTTTGATGGCGCTGAGCTTTGTTATGAATCAACAAGTCTGATTGGATATGGTTATCGATTTACGAATTTTTGTCGTGATTCGTATAATTTGTTTTACTGCGATAATTGTCATTCTTGCAAAAATTGTTTTGGGTGCGTTGGGCTTCGAAGAAAGGAGTTTTGCGTATTTAATAAGCAATATTCGGAATCTGAATATAACGCGCTTGTTGTTCGAATAATTAAAAAAATGGAGGAGACTCAAGAGTTTGGTGAGTTTTTTCCCGCAAAATATAGCCCGTTTGCTTATAACGAAACTCTTGCGCAGGATTATTATCCGATGACAAAGGAGCAGGCTATATCGAGCGGATTTCGCTACGTTGAGCCGAAAAAGTCGGATTATATGCCGCAAAAAGTTACTTTGTCGGATAATATAAATGAGGTTTCGGATTCGATTTGCGGAGAATTGCTTGCGTGTTCCGTAACCGGCAAAAATTATAAAATTATTCCGCAGGAATTAAGTTTTTATAAAAAACTTGGTTTACCTTTGCCAAGAAAGTGCTTTGATCAAAGGAATTTTGAACGTGTTGCATTAAGGAATCCGCATATTCTTTATGATCGAAAGTGCGATAAGTGTGGCACGCCGGTTAAAACTACTTATGGTCTGAATCGTTCCGAGAAAATTTATTGCGAGAAGTGCTATCTTGAGACTGTTTAAAGCTTTGATTATCTTTTGGCTTTTTGATTTCCGGTTTTATTTCATTCGCCATTTTGTGCGCTTCTTTGAAGGATTCGAACGCGGATTTGAAATTTTTCGAAGTTACTGCCGCCGTGCCTTCTTGTATTTTTTGCTCCACTTCGGTTAATTTCTCTTGCGCTTGTTTAAGGCTTTCTTCAGGCATTTTGTCACGATTTTTTTCTATAAATTTTTGTACGTTTTCAATTTTTTTGTTGGCGTTTTCAAGTTTGTTTTCTGCGGCTTGTTTTGGAAATGTTATTACTTTAAGATCGCGTACGGTTTCTTTTATTTCTTGCGTGCTTGCATTTTCATCATTTAACTTTTCAAGAACTTTTTCGTGTTCTTGAAGTGAAGTTTCCAATTTTTCTATTATTCTCTCTGCGTTTTCAGAATCGCCGGAAGTTTTTAAGGCTTCGATTTTTTCCTTGGCTTTTTCGGTTTGTTTTTCAATTCTTGCTTTAATTTTTTCAATTTGATTTGCGTTTAAAGTGCCTTTTTGTTCGAGCTCTTTTATTTCGCCAAGGCGCTTTTGAATTCTTTTTGCTTCCCATTCAGCTTGGCTTTGTTTTCCGAACGTTAAACGAGATCTTATTTCTTCGTTTACATTTGTTTTAATTGGATAGAGCAAGTCGCCCGGAAGGCTTGCCTCAGCCGCAAAAGCTGTGCCTGTGCTTCCTCCAAAAACCAAGACGATTATATAAATTGCGATGAAAGCTTTTCTATGTTGAGTTGGCATAAAAATTTGGCTAATGCGTGTCAAAAATGATGCCGAGTCGCCAATCGGATTTTTTTCCATATGACTAATGATGTTTGTTCTGGCTGACATTTTTTCATCCTGTGTGAGCCTGATCTTTTTCATCTCCGATATAAATTGTTTTGTTTTATCCATTTAATAATTGTTTTAACTGTTTTAATGCTCTATTTATGCGGACTGATATGTTATTTTCGCTTTCTCCCGTCGTTTCTGCCATCTCTTGAATTGACATTTCGTTTACATATCTCATTGTTATTGCTTCTTTATATTTATCTTCCAGCTTTTCCATTACCTTGAGCGCTTTTTCGCTTTCCATTTTTATGTCGATTTTTTCCGTACTGATTGCGATTTTTGGCACTATTCCTTTTTCCGCGAGCTGTTCCAGAGATTCTTCTTTTTTCTTGCGATATTCGTCGATCAGCAAGTTGTTGGCGATTTTGTAAAGTAACGATTTTATTGTGTCTTTTGCGCCTTTTTTGCCGATATAGTCCCAGGTTTTCATGAATGTATCTTGCATGAGTTCTAGCGCTCTTTCACGATTCATCAGGCGGAAATATATATGTCTGAATATTCCGTCTGAAAATGCCTCATATGCTTTCAAAAATTCTTGATGTATATCGTTTTTATTAGTCATTTGTATTACGTGCGACTTGTTTAATTCTTACAAAACTTTTTTATGAAATGATCTGGATGATAGCTTAATTTTGCTTTGCGCAAGCCCGGAATGCCGAGGTCTTGTTCGCGATTTATGAATTCAATTCCCATATTATTTAGTGAATTTATCAAAAACCATTGGTTGATAACTTGATATAATCCTGGAATTTTTGCATTGGCTTTTTCCGAATGTATTATAGCTGTTTTTTCGTTTATTTTCCCGCCAATTGTGAAGGCCTCGATTTGTCCGTTGATTCGAATTGCGCCTCCAATAAGCTCTAATTCATTGAAATATTGCAGAGATTTTTTGACAGCCAAGTGTTCATCTTGCGTTTCTTTTTTTTGATCCGGTTTTGTTGCGGCCCATTTTTCATAAAAATCCATGCAATCTTGGCAATTTCCGTGTGATAATTTTTCGTAAACGCAATTGTATTTTGATAAGCAGGATTTGATATTGTGACGCTTTCCATCGTATTTTCTGCCTTTTAATTCGGCTAAATCTTCATATTTATAAACGTATTCAAAGTTATCGCGATCTTCTTCTATTTTGAATCCAAGTTGTTGCAATTTTTCGGCGGGTCTTTCCGGGATTTTTATTATATTTGGAGAAATTTTGATTAATTTTTCAATCATATTTTCATAGTCGAACTTGCCAATTGGATATATGAATTTTTTTTGACCGTCGTATATGCCGGTAATGATTAAAGCGTTATCAATTTTACTGAACAGGATTGGCCTGGA
>JBAYGM010000032.1:0-9387 GCA_041666705.1 Candidatus Altimarinota bacterium
AAAAAAAAAAATGTGCGGAACTGATTTTTCAAGAGAAGAAAATTGTTCAAAAAATGGATGTGAAAAGTCGAAATCTTTGCCAAATTGAAGTCCGTCCCATTTATCGCCAAACCAACAAGAATGGCAATAAACTTTATATTTTGAATCCGGCGGATAAATTGAAATTAATGGCTTTGCGCAAAGATCACACGTTCTTTTATATAAAGATTTTTCGTTGCGAAAAGAGAGGCGACGAGAAGCGCGACAAGAAGGGCAAAGCGTTGGAGGCGGAACTTGGATTTTGGAATAAAAATCGAGATCTTCTGGATCGATTTGGAAGGCTGCTGTGCAGGTTTTGCAAGAATTCATTTTTTTATATCTAATTAATGACTTCTAAATAGCATTTTTCACAATATACAATTTCCAGCTGATCTTTTGAATAAATACTTTGAATCTCTGTGCCACACTTGGAACAATTTCGCTTAAACAGCTTTCTGGATTCCTTTGTGCTCATTCTTGCAAAGTGGCGACAATCAGGGCATTTTAGCGGAATTGATACTGAAACTTTTTTATAAAATTGTAGCTCATGAGGAGTTATTTTGTAGTTTTTTCCGCATTTAATACACGAAAGAAGTTGGTTACAAATTGATTTATCAACAAATTTGACACTGTCCGGTGGAATAAAATTTGTTTTTTGATATTCTTTTTTGTCCGGATCCTTCCATTTATATCCTTTTTTAATAGCCTCGTCTTTTGTTAACGGAAAATAATCCTGAGCAACCGTTTCATTATATCCGAATGGAGAAGCTGATATTGGCATAAACTCGCCCCACTCTCCGGTTTCCTTCATATGATTTATTATTTTTTCGCGTAATTTTTTATATTCTTCTTCCGAATATTGCTTATTAAAAATACAATAATTATTCTTTTTTATTCCTACGCAACCAAAACAATTTTTGCATGAATAAACCATGCTGCAATAAGCTATATCGCTTGAACCTATAACCGCATTAAAAGTAAAAAAACACCTTTGAGAATTGAGCCCCGTTGAAACGGATTCATAGACAAGCTCAACGTTTTCGCCAAAAGAAGACAAGTCCCAGCAATCCTTCCCTCTAAATATTAGATCGCAGTACGCCATATCCCAACAATCTTCGAGGTTAAAACAATTAAATGCGTTCCTTGTGTGATAAATATGATTTCCCGTTACGTTTTCGTTTTGATTCCCATGCATGTATCTTCTTGGATGCTTCAGCAATAGATCGCGGAATCTTTGATTATACCCGTCAAGCTTTAAATAGTTTAAATCGCCCAAATCAGAGATTTTCTTTTCATATTCCTCTTTGGAATATTTTTTATTTAGAAAATAATACTTTGCGGAGTGTAAATTTGTGCAAAAAGCGCAATTTGAACAGCCGACACAACTATCCAAAAACATGGAATCGGAGCAATCGGTACAATTTTGCGAATATTTTAGATTATAGCAACTTTTACAATGGACCGACTCATAGCAAAGCTCTGAAAGAGATGTAAATGAGCAATCACAGCAATCTTTGGATTTCTTTAAAACATTTGAATAATAAGAATCTTCGCAATAATCCGAGTCAAATATCAAATAACAATTCTTGCAATTACTGGCGCAATTTACGTATTCAGAATTAATCATTGGCTCCTGCTGTTGAACGGAAAAACGGGGGACTTTAGCCTGAAGAACATTAAAATTTTCTATAAATGTTTTCGAAAAATCAAAGTCTATTCCATATTTTAGTGGATCGTGCGCATCTGCCCACCAACTATCCTTATCGATAACCGGGAACGGTTTATCTATTGAATAATTGGAAATAATATACTTGCCCGTAATCTCACATTTTCTTTTATATAAATTCCTTTCATTGCGCCATGCTAATCTTCGCTGAAGGCGGCAAGAAGGGCAAAGCGTTGGAGATGGAACTTGAATTTTGGAATAAAATTCACTATCTCTTGGCGTGATTTCAAATTCTGCGGCGCAATTTTTGCAGTAAGATTTGCAGGTTGGCATTGTTTAATTTTTATAAATAGCTCTGTCCCCATTTTGCATACATAAGCCAAAGTCGAGAAACGTCCCTATACGGGATCTGGGAAGGCCATTTCATACAGCTTCTTATCAATCTGGATTTCCTCTTCAATCATGCCACCTTTGTCGATGATCATTTGCTTGGCGAGGTTGCGGGCGTTTTCTTCGAGATTGATGCCATAAACCTTGCGGCTGTTCTCCAAGATCTGCTTGGAGAATTCTTTGGCGGGCTTGGAAATGAAAAGCGTGCGGCCGGAAAAGGCTTTGTGAATTTCGCCCTTAATCGTGATTTTGCAGTAAAATTCTTGAACACCGAGATTGATTAAATCGCGCTCAATAAATACCGGAGTATATTCTTTTACAAAGTGCTGAGCATCTTCGCCACCCATGCGGAATGTGATCATTGAGCCAACATTGCCGAAAATGGTCTTTTTCATTTGCTCGCTTAACTGACCCATAAACTGATGCGCAATATTTAAAATCAAATGATATTTTCTGGCTTCGGAAAGGATTTCGACGAAGGAATCGGTTGTGAAGTTTTGGAATTCATCAACATATAAATAGAAGTCTTTGCGCTTACTCTCCTCAATATCCTGCCTCGACATCGCCGACTGATAAATCTTTGTGATAAACATTGCGCCGAGCAATTGAATGTTTTCTTCGCCAAGAATTCCTTTTGGAAGTTTTATCAAAAGAATTTTTTGCTTATCCATTATTTCACGAATGTTGAACGTGTTTTCCGGAACGGAAATCACGTTTTTTATCATCGTATTTCCGGCAAGCTGACCGAGTTTGTTTAGAAGGGGATTAATGGCTTCAGAACTGTATTTTTCGGTCCACGATGGGAACTCATTTGTCCAGAAATTTGCAACACTTTCATCTTTAATATGGCGAATAACTTTTTGGCGATATTCGCGCTCGGAAACCATGCGTTTTATGGAAAAAACTGTGGCATCTTTTGTATCCAGAAGCGCAAGAACACTATAACGAAGAACGTGTTCAAGACGCGCATTCCAGTTTGAACCAAATGCTTTTTTGAAAATATTTACAAAGCCGTTTGTGACCTGCATTTTCATTTTTTCCTCAACGTGTTCAAGCGGATTAAATGGAACCGGACGGTCCGTATCAAGAGGATTAAAGAACACGACGTCTTTTATACGATTTTCCGGAATATATGTCATGACGTTTTCGATAAGATCACCGTGTGGATCGATAACCGCTACGCCATGCCCATTCTGGATGTCTTCACGAATTAACAATTCGAATAATTTTGATTTACCAACACCGGATTTACCAAGAATATATGAATGGCGAATGCGATCTTTGCGAAGAATACCGAATTTGCGGTAATTGCCGTGATAATTCGTCATGCCAAAAAGGCAGTTGTCTGCCGCGTGTTCCGGTGGAAGATCTGCCGGAGGTTCTGCTTTTTTTGATATTACTGCGGAAAAATGAGGAATGTCTTTTGGATTTGGAAGATGGAGAATCGTAATTAATTCTTCAACATTAAGAAGCATGTATGGAGTTGCCGGCCTTTCGAGTGTTTGTCTTAATGCTTCTCTTCCTGTGAAAATCTTTTTTGGAATAAATTTATTTGTGCTTTGGCTTGAATAATAAGCCTGCATTGATTGGAAAAACATGTGGGCCAAGTCTTTTGACTTTTTCTCGCGTGAGGCTATGCCAAGCTGAACGTTAACGCGAATTGTATCTGATTTTTCTTTTTGCTTAATCCAATCATCTTCTTTTTCAAAAAGTCCTTCTTTTCTTGCATCCCTGAATCTGAATTTTCTTCTGAAATAATGGAGGGATTTTAGAATTTTTCTTTTAATGAGGAAGAAAAAACTTTCGGTTTGTTTGCTCAAAATCATTTGCACCCAGCCACGCTCTTCTCCGCGGAGCTCAGCCAAAAAACTGCATATCGTTGAAAGAGAATCTTTATAAAATTCGATTGCTGCGGAAGTTTCTTTTACTTTATCCGGCACGGAATCCATTCTTAACACATTGAAAGTTTTTATCGGAACAATGAAAGATTTTGTTTCTTTTAAATCATAAACCGTGACTTCAAAATCGCCCTGCAAATTGAACGGATCGGCTTTCATTTCAATCATTTCTGCGGCTGGAAATATCGAATAAAAAAGTGATTGGAATTTTACAAGAATGCTTTCATCAAGCGTCACAAATAAATAAACAATTCCTTTATAGCCCATTAATTCAAAAGAAACTTTTTCACTTCCTTCGGAAAGGACTTTGCGCAAAGTGTCGATCAGTCTGCCGAAATTCTCGATCGTGGCATGATCGTGTTTTTCTTGCGGCGGAGTTTTTATGTATAAATATTTGTTCATAATTATAATAACGAATCGTTAAAACATTGCTCACAGAAAACGATATATGGAGAATCCGGCGGAAATGTTGTTTGAAAGTTTTTGCTGCATTTTTGGCATCTTCTTGCGTAAAGCTTGCGAGGATTATATCTGTGAAAACGCTCGCGGTAACGCAAATCAAATGCATTTTCCGGAAGTGGAACTTTCATTTGTTGATGCAAAGCAAGTTCGCGACCAGTGATTTTGAATGGTTTTTTTGTGACAACGTCATAAAAAGTTGTTGCAAGAATTTCGTCGTTTTTGGCTTCATAAAGTGAATCTGGTGGAAGAATATCTTTGTCCGGTGCCGCTTTCGCCTTATCGACATGCCATAAATGAGTTTTTTTATAACTTGCCGGTGGCTTCCAAAGTTCTTCGGATTTTTTCAAGAGTTCCGCGTACTTTTCTTTTTCATATGGATACCAAACGTCGGCAACCGTTGTGTTATATGCAAATGGCGACATCCAGAATGGAAAAAATTGACCCCACTCTTTTGTCTGCTTCATAAATTTAATTATTTTTTGTTTCAAAATCTTATATTCGTCGGCTGAATATTGCCTGTTTAAAATGCAAAATTTCTTGTTCTTTAAGCCAATACATCCAAAGCAGTCCTGACACATTTGGCAGTTATCAATATAAAAACAACTTGAACAGTCGTTTGAAAAGTTGCCAACAAAATTCATTCCACCACGCAAACATGTTTGATTTTCAAAACTTTTTTGCGTGCCATAAGCAATGGCCCAACAGTCCATACAATCGCGAAGATTAAATGTTGAGCTATTCATATTTGAGCAACCGACTATGTCATCGCCGGAATAACAGTTTTCGCAATCTTTGCTGTTTGTTAAGCGATCACCAGTTGAATTTTCGGCTTTTAGAAGATACATATAACGTTGCGGAGTCGTTTCCAAAAACATATGAAACATTTCTTTTGCTTTTTTATAAGAGCGTCTTCGGAAAAGCTGTCTTTGAAGCATAAACGTCATGAAAACATCAGGACTGACTTCTGTATTAAAAATGCAATTTTTTTGATCGCGTAGGCCGAATGAGAATATACAGTTGTGGCAATTTACAAGATTTGAAGAGAAATAAACGTTTGAGCAATTCATGCAATTTTCGCATGCCACAGCAGAATGACAGCCGGTGCAAAATAAGCAATCATAGCATAATTCGCATCTTGTTAATTCTTCGGAATCCATGGAATCTTTGCATAAAATAAAACTTCCATAATGGCAGTTTACGTTGTCATCAGCGGTGAAAACCATGTAACAATCATTATTGTTATTTGAATCGTTCGTAAACATTGAATTCTGGTTTTTAGCTTGAATTAAGGATGGACGCGGCACTTCAAGCATCAATTCATAAAATTGTTGGAAAAAAGTTTTTTCGAAATCAAAGTTTTTCCCAAACGTGATGCCGTCCCAAGAATCGCCCCACCAAACATCTTTATCGAAAATTTTGAATGGTGCGGCTTCGCTATAAATAGACCAAATTTCTTTATCGGTTTGAGCGCATTTGCGTTTAAAAAGAGCTCTTTCGTTGCGGAAAGCAATTCTTCGCATTTCACGACATTGCCTGCAAAAAACCATGCTTATTGGGTCGACATCGAACTCACCAAGAAGTCTTGTTTCTTGTTCTGTAAGCTCAAATTCCTTTTCACCGACGCAATTGGGATTTTGACAAAGCATTAATAAGTTTTTAAACTGGTGCAATTATAGCATAACCGGGGACGTTTCTTTAACTGCTCTATTTTTACACATTGAGGGACAGTGGTAAACGTGTAATTATATATAAATTGTTGAACTCAAGGAGTGTCCCCGTATATTGATTGTAAGCCAACATTAAGAAACGTCCCCATACTAAAACGTCATAAAAATCATATAAATCAAGGGATTAAGTTTGCACAAAACTGAAACACAGGGCTATGATTTGTTCTTAAGTATATTTTTATACATTTTAACCCCAAACATTATGTTCAAAAAAATTGCTTCAATGGTTGCAGTCATTGCTCTTTTGGCTGCGGTCACGCTCACTGCCGGAGCGGCACAAGTCGGTACAGCGAACGCTTATTATTATGATAATAATTATGTAAATTATTATACTGATTATCCGGGATATGGTGATTATAATGGCTATAATAACTATAATAGTTATACCGGCCATACAAACTACGTCGCTTATGATGCGCCGTATAACGATTATCACACCCAAATTGACTATAATACTTACGATTCTGTCTATCAAAATCACCCAACAATTAGCATAACTCATTATGCTTTAACTCCTTCAACTGTTTATATTCAACGCGGAGATACGGTTGTTTGGGCAAATAATGATGATGCGACACATTCTGTAGTTTCTGACACGTTTAATTCCGGAAGCTTATTCCCCGGCAGAATATTCTCACAAGTGTTTGAACATGCCGGAACTTATTATTATCACTGCTCAATTCATTCATCTATGAACGGAAAAGTCGTTGTTGGAAATGGAATTTCGGATACATATACAGAACCTGCTGTTTATTATCAACCAACGTACCCTGTCTACCAACCGGTTGTAACGCCCGTGTATCAACCAGTAGTCGCACCCGTTTACTATCCTGAATATGAGCCTCATTATAATTACAATTCTCAATATTTTCATTCCGCAATGAATGAATATGACCAATATGTTCAAGCTCATTCTTGGCCAACTGTCGGGCCATACGTGAATTCCATATATGATTATCGCTTAAGCAACTATAATTATCAGCCTTTTTACGGCACGAGTGGCTATGTCGGCTATAACGGATGGAATAACAATAGCGCCTCATATCCTTATTATCAGAACTGGTAGGCTTTAATGGAAAATTTTATAAAAAGGGCGGAAGCAATTTCGCCCTTTTTAATTCATGCGTTAATACGACCGATGCGCTCCCTATATAACGGTTTTTAGATAGCATGCTTCGCAGAAGACCTTTTGATGCCTTTCCGGAGGATATGTTGATTGGATTTGCGCACTGCAATTTGAACATTTTTGAGCCCAGATTTTGCGAGGATTTTTAAAGAAGAATCGACTGTTATGACGACAGCCCGGGCAAAGCGAAGGAGTCGGAAGCTGCATTGTTTTATAGAATTGAATTTCCTGATTTACGAGCCTGTAATTTTTGCCGCAAAATTCACAAGCAAGAATGTCTTTTGAAGTTGGTTTTGCATATTCTTTAATGTCTTTTTCACGCCATCTATAGCCTTTTTCAAGAGCTTGTTCACGCGTTATTGGACACCACTCCATGGCAATGGTTTCGTTATATTCAAATGGTGAAAATTTGATTGGGAAAAATTCGCCATATTCATTTGTGCGCTTCATGTGGTCAATGATTTTTGGAATAATAGCGCGATATTCTTCTTCCGAATATTGTTTGTTTAAAATGCAAAATTTTTCACGCTTTAAACTGATGCAACCGAATAAATCCGATGAATAATAACACGCACTGCAATAAGAAATATTATTTGAATAATGGCTGTAATAAGAGGTTTTGCAATTATACATCTGAAGCGCGGACATGATTTCATAAGATAGCTCGGGCTTGTAATAAATGTTGTTGCAATCGAGACAGAATTTGGCGTCGCCCTCCGCGCAATACGCGCATTCTTCCGTATCCTGCATATCAAAACAAAGTTTGCTATTTTTGCAGTGAGAAAGGCTATCGCCGGAGACATTTTCGCAACTGATAATATCCGCCGCTTTGTGAATCGAGTCTGTTAAAAATATTTTGCGTAGATTGTGGAATGCTTTTTTATAGCCTTCACTTGTGTCTAATTTAAGCTCTTTTTTGGCTTTTTCAAAATCTTCCTTGGAATAACTTTTATTAAAAATCGAATATTCTTGGTTGCGCAAATTGTAACAAAAAATACAATTTTGGCAGGACTTTAAATCGTAGCTGAAAAGACAATCCGAGCAATTTTGAGATTGCACTAAGCCAATACAGTGATAGCAATTATGAATATTTGTGCAGTCATAACAAAGTTCCGAGTCCCATAAATAATCCGAATCGCAGCAATTTTTATTTGTCTGACAAAGCTTGCAATAATAGCAATCCTCAGCCTTTTCCGAGGCAATTGTCATGTAACAATTTTTGCAGTCACTGCAAAAGTTTGTGTATTCTGAATTAACGTTATTTAAACTGCCGGTATTAAGGCGTGGAACCGAATCTTGAAGATCTTTAAATTGTTCAAAAAATGAGCGTGTAAAATCAAAATCGCGGCCATAATCTTTTGCGTCCCATTTATCTCCGAAAAAACACTCGTTACAAAATTGCTTGAAAGGCTTGTCTGCGGAATAAATTGCGATAACGTCTTTGTGGCATAAATCGCATTTTCTGGCATATAGGCTGGATTCGTTGCGAACTGCGAGACGGCGTTGATAACGACAATCCGGACAAAGTGAAGGAGGTGAAACTTGAATTTTTGCATAAAATTCGGCGTCCCTGAAGTCGACTTCAAAAACTTGATTGCAGTTTTTACAATGTTCCACCATTTTATTGTTATATATTTTAGCGTTTCTCTCCTTCTATTATACCCACCCCCTGAAGAATCTCAAAAAAACCGGTTATCCATTTTTCAACCATTTCAGTTTCTTCTTCGAAATAACATTCAACGGAAAACGCTTTGCTGTAACCAAAATTTGCGCCCTTATCTAATTCTAAAATTTTTAAAACTATTTTTACAGGACCAAATTCAAAAGCCACAGAATCCTTATACCTTGTTGATTTTTGACGAGGAATGCTATTGATAACCATGCTAATCTTAATCTGCGGACCAATTGCGCCACGAAAAGTTTTTGGCAAATAAAAAACAATACCGCCATCAATCTCTTCAGGCAAAAACGCTTTACCTTTAAGCCTTATCTCTTGAATCGTTTCACCTAAACCGCCTGGTCTATTCATCGTTCATTAAATATTAAGTAGAAGCTATTCTCTCAAGTAATTAAAGGCTTGTCAAACACACGTGTGTCCCC
>JBAYGM010000033.1:0-9322 GCA_041666705.1 Candidatus Altimarinota bacterium
CAAGTCAAAAATATCAAAACTATTCGCGATATCGCAAGAAAAGCACAGGAGAATAGCGATAAAAGATGGGAAAAAGTTAAGAAAAAAGGATCAAAATATTATTGGCATACAGATCTTGGCGGAAAGTTTAAAGCGGGCGACAAGGGATTTGAAGGAGTCGCGTTGCTTGGAGAGCTTCCGGACGCAAGAAGAGAAATTGAACTTAGTCCTACGGAAACAGGCTTATATAGAACTTATGAAAGCGCATTAAATACAGCAAAAACAACATTTTACGGGCTTCTTGCTTCGATTGGATCGCTTCCAATTGATATCGAAAGAGCAAAACACGAGCCTTCATATTTGCCTGATAAAGCTCGCGACTGGTTTGATGCTTTGTCTGATGCTGATAAGAAATTATTTGCAAAATTCGAAGGACTTTTACACGAAGATTCGTACGAGAGAGACAAATGCGTAGCGCATGCTCTTCAGTATTTGAATGCGGCGTTTGGTAAAGCGGGTAGATATATTGAACTTGATGAAGTTATTTCAAAAGAAGAACATCAAAGGCTTTTGGATAATTTGGATTATGCTGAAGACATTGTTGAAGAGCTCGCAAGAATATCAGGCGTTACATTTACAACGAGAGATGATTATTACAATTTCTTGGAAGATTTGAAAGAAGTTATTTCTCATGCGGGAAGTAAAGACAGAGCGATGTATTTTAAGTATCTTCACATTCGCGATAAGTTAGCGAAGAACGGCGAAGATGCGGATGTTATGATGCTGCATTATGTAGAATACATTCTTCAACTTAGAAGCAATGGAATCACATGCAACCCAAAAGAAGAGCCGGGGAAAGGATGGATTGAAGATAAGACGGACATATGGAAAACAAAAGATTATCCGGATGAATTTGATAGAGATATCGTTAGATACAGAGAAATTATGGGCATGGTTAGAGAAGCATTTCCTGATAAAAAACCTGGAGAACTTAGAAAAACGCTCAAATCAGTTTGTGAAAATTATCTCACATATTTGCCTGCTAAGGGCGTTACTGCGTCTGGATCAGAGGCCGAAAAAATGTTTAATATCATAAATGATCATTATAAAGCCGGAGTTCAAGACGCTCTCAAAGAACTTTATAAAGCTCTTATGGCATTTGAAATGACTCCTATTAGCATTAAGAAAATTAAATGGTCCGAAACAGCATTTAGCGAAAACATTCCGGAACAAAAAGACGTCAAAGACGAAGATCTTGATAAAGCACGTGAAAATTACGCTAAATCAAGACGTGAAATCAGACTTTGGAGAAGACGCAGGCTTAATATTGATACGGAACGCACAAAGTATACGGATATTTTCAGACAAAGAATTGCGCACAATGCATCAACAGATGCAGCATTAATAGGTATGCCATTTGCGAATGCACTTGAAAAAGATGCATTCAAATTGGCAATGAGAAACAAAATCGTCGGCGACCTTTTGACTGAAAGAAAAGCGCTTCTTGCAAAAGAAGTTGATTTGCAATCTCATTCAAGATGGGAAAAATTCAAAACATTTTGGAGACAACATCCTGTCGCAAGACTTGGAATTTCCGGCGCACTTCTTGGCGCAACGGGGCTTGCGGTCGCATTCGCGGGCGCTCCGGTTGCAATCCCATTAATCGCTTTGAAAGCGGGATGGCTTGGTGTCAACTCACAAATCGCATGGGAAGGAAACTGGGAATTCATGCAACAGAGATTTGGAGCCACAAGAGGCAGAAAACCTTTTGGGCTAACAAGATTGCACGGCGTGGATGTTGCAACTATGAACGAAGAAGAGGCAAGAAAAAAGCTTGCAGCTCATACAACTTTAACAACAGGAAAATTACCTGGTTATAGAGGAGCCCCAACAATGACGCCGCCATCAGCATTTTATGGGAATGTGCTTGCGGAAGATGTTTGGAATAAACATAAAGAACATATCGACACCGCAGTTGACGCAGCTTTAGCGGGAATGCCAGCCACAGCTACAAAAGGAGAAATTTTAACAAAAGCTCTTGATACAGCTATGGCAAAAGAACTCGAATTTATTCATGAAGTTGAAAAGCGTGAACAGCATATTAGAACAACGGATATTATTAAGAAATTGAGTGGTGTTTTACTTGGCGCTCTCGTTGCAGGTTATTCGCTTGCTTCGGATTTGCCTAAAACAACGCCAAATCCTGAACCGACTCCTGGACCAAATCCAAACCCGAACCCAAATCCTGGACCAAATCCAAATCCAAACCCGAACCCAAATCCAAATATTCCACCTGAGCCAAATCCAAATATCCCGCCTGAACCAGGTCCAAATCCAAATATAACTCCAAATCCATTGCCTGGCCCAACACCGGTTACTTCAGACCTAACATTCAAGATGATTGATAAGATGCCGGGCGATATTGATCCGGGAGTGCTTCAAGCAATGCCATTCAAACTTGGACTTTCAGGCTCAGAGGCATCGCAATTGCATACATACATCGCGAATCATCATGTGCTTGGAGGAATGGAAAGCTTAAATCCATTCGTAACGGCTCGTCCTGGAATTCCTGATTCATACGGCGTATTTCAGCAAGGTATAAACTTTGTTAGGCCGGATGAAGTTTTCAAGATTCCGGATGGAGGAAATTTCGTTAATGAAGTTGTTAGAATCACCGGCGGAAGACTTTCTCCAGCGGAAATTGCAAGAAGATTAGCAAATTAATATATAATATAAATAATTAAACAAATAAAATATGGCAAAACAACAAACATTCTCGTACGATGACCTCTTTGTTCAATTGGGTATCGCAAATCTTCCTGCAGCGGAAAAAGAAGCATTTGCAAAATCGATTGAAGAAAACATTGAAGGCAGAATTATGGTTAGAATCTTAAATTCGCTTTCTGATGAGGAAAAAACAGCTTTTGACGCATGTAAAACAGATGAAGAGATCGCAGCATTTTTGACAGCAAAAAAGATTGATATGGGTGCAATTGCAGTTGAAGAAGCTTTATCGTTCCGTGAGGAATTGATTAAAGATGCCAGCTACATTGAAGGTAAATTGTCGGCAATGGGCAAGAAATAAACATAAATTCACTCCAGCTCACGCCAACTCACCCCAAGTCACACCAAAACTAAAACAAAAAATAAAAACAAAAAAATGCAGTTTCTACACTTATACAATCAGTCGCCATTCAAACAGAAAAGGGCAATCTGGGCCACGCTTGAAGACCAAAATGCGGTTGATGTTTTGAAGGATGAGAAAGGCCAAAAGGCGCTTACTTCAATAGCTGAATATAAAAGTAAGTTGGATGACGATCAAAAAAGAGCTCTTGATTCCATGCAAGATCGTGCAAGGAATATAATTTCTCGCATGCATCAAACGTGGCATCCGACTGCAAAAGGCGCGATAAAACAACAAATAGATGAGCAAGTAGAAGCCAATATTCAGAAAAAATATGAAGGAGGCGTTACCATTGCGCAAGAGGCGCATCAAGGAAGGCTTTCGAGAATATTTGGCGTCAGTATTAAAAAATATGAAAAAGTTACGGAAAGAGTGAACGTTTGCACAAATGTCGTCGGGCAAGTTGAAGGCGAAATCAAAAGAGCTGAAGAATTACAAAGACTATACGAACAAGGGATGGCTTATTTGCGCAGAGGAGTGATAGGAAAACTCAGATATCCGCTTGTTAAAAAGGTTACTGATCCGGTTTCATATAGAGTTAATAAGAAAATTCTTGAAAACGTTCGCGATATACAAGCCGATGCAAGAAACAAAAAATCAGATTACGAAGCAAGAATTAGAGAGAAATTTGGTGACGCACGACAATTTGAAGGAGTGATGTATCAGTTGATAAGCCTTTATAATCCGGTTCTTGCTGGTAAAATAGACAAGATGCTGGAAGATAATGCATTCAAAAGAAATGATGATTTATTGAGGGCGATAAATGCTTTGCCAAAAGAAGTGTCAGACACCGAGAAAAAAGCGCTTATTGCAATGGCGAAAGAGCAACGTGGCAGAAAAAGCAGATATTCAAAGGCTTATGAAAGAGTTGGAGTAGAGGTTGGGCCTGAAATAAAAGATGTAACAAAAATGGCTGAAGCATTTGGACAACTAAAAATTGGTAACAAATTTAAAATACAGTCCAAAATAGCATCGGTAGAATCAGACTATAGAGTGCAAAAAATAGAAAATCGTGGAGGGAAAAATATTTTAGTAGCTATAGGGCCTGCCAATGTGAGAGTTGCATTCAATTTATCGGATAAGAAGTTTACGTCTCAAGATACAAGCGGTGCGTATAAAACTCGCCCCTTTGCCGATATTAGACATTTAAAAATAACAACCAAGTAACATGGAATTTCAACCTGAACAATTATACATTTTGATACTTAATGCAGAGTCGCTTACGGATGCGCAAAAACAGGCATATATCGACAGGCTCACAAACGAAGGCGTGACAGACGCACTTGCACATGAACTTATGACGATTTTTGAAAAAGAGCACGCAAATCTTGGAAATTTTCTTGAAAAAAAGAAGGCCGAGCTCGAAAAAGCAAAATCAGATTTGCGCCAAGCCGAAGATGAGGCAAAACCACAGCTTGCGGAACTCATTGAATCAAACGAAAAAGAAGTAGCAGATGCAGAATCTGAATACGCGCGACAATTAAATGAAGAAGTTGAGGGCCCATTTGATCGCGAAGTTGAATCTACGATAAAATCCAACGAAGAAGCTCAGATTGCGGCAATCAGATCTGGCCTAAAGAAAAAATAAAAAGCTTTTGGCATTTAACCTTTGCCATTAGTCATTCATTTGTCATTTGACCTTTGTCATTTGTCATTAAAATTTGGTATTTTTCCCGCCTCGCACCCCAAGAATCGTATTCGACGTACGTTCAACTTTTATCGTGATGTTCACCTTTTTGCTGAAATAATAATCAACAGGGCCAATACCAACACCAATTTCATCCGTCTCGATTATAGTTGTATCGCCGATTGACCTGATCACTTCCGCGGCACCTTTTTCAACATTAACGGCGGCATTAGCCTTGGAAAGCAGTGAGTCAATTTCCGCTTGTTGATCGACGGAAAGCGTACTTGGCGTATATTTTATAGTCGGTATAACAAGATTCATAATAGTTTCAAGCTGTTTGAGCGCATTGCCGCTGCCAATTTGTGTATAAATAACAAAGGCTTTTGGCTGGCCCTTTACGAGGATATACCAGTTGTAAATATTTTTAGTTGGAATTGTAAAATAAAGTGCAGTGTTTTCACCAATTGTAATTTGCTGAAAATTAATTTCATCATTTGCGAAAACGCGTTTTACAAATTGCTTAACGCCTTCAAAATATAAATCGGGTTTTAAATCATCGCCGGATAAAGCCATTGGTCTGATTACGATTTTTGCGGAAGAAGGGGATATATATTCATAATCCATCTGCTTATTTTCCTTATCCTGAAGCCATAAAACAATTCTTGTCCCTTCCGGAATAACTTGCCAATCAAAAGGAGTTTTAACACTCAGTCCAAGTAAATTATTTGAATAGGTAGGCCACTCTGAAGACAAATCAAACGGTGCAAATTGTTTATTCATAATAACCGACAAGCGATAAATAAGCTCTGCAGCATCGCCTCTTGTCATGTTTGTATCGCCATGAAGCTTGCCATCATTTTGCATAAAAATCATATTTTTTTCCCACGCGAATTTCGCATAAGGAAGGAACCAAGAGCTCGCACGGACGTCTAAAAATGGCGATTCTTTAATATTTATAGTTGGAACATTTGTATTGTGTGCGAGGAAAAGCATTTTGAGTCCCTCGGCCAATTGAACTGCTTGCGTAGGCTGAAAAGTATTATTGCTATAGCCTTTCGCAATGCCCAAAACATAAGCATGATTTATGGAATCGCGGTACCAATCACTACTTTTGACATCAGTAAAAGTCGGCATGTCTTTAAAAAGTTCCACCTTTGGAAGCATATTTTTTATTCCGGCGTGCGTCATTATTATTTTCAAAAATTCTGCGCGCGTAATCGTATTATTCGGCTTAAAAGTCATATCGCTATAACCTTTTATTGCTCCATTATTTTTAAGATAAAAAAGCGCTTGAAAATATTTGCTGTCATCCGGCACATCAACAAAAAGTGAATTCGCGGCCTGTGCTGTCTTTAATGGCATGCTAAAAATCGCACCAATAAAGAGTAATCCAAGCACCACTATTTTTATTGTCTTCCCGTTTGTCATTTGATTCTTTCCTAATTTGTTATTAATTTGGCATTTGTCCTTTGACATTTGTCATTTGGCATTTGTCATTTACTCGTAGCTCAGCTCCCCAGCACTATATGTATCCAAATTCTGCTTCCCAATCAATTTTATTACAGTAGGGATTACTTCATCAAACGGAACTGTTTTTTGTGTTCCGACTTTCATATCGCGAATAATAACGACACCTTCACGCACTTCGGTCAGCCCGATAATTATAGTATAAGGCGCACCGAATTTATCCGCCAGTCCAAGCTGTGTTCTTACCGAATCTTTGCCAAGAGAAGCCATTGTTTTGATTCCCGCATCACGCAAATCCGACATCAAGGATAAACCTTTTTTCTTTGCTTCTTTGCCAAGTTGTGCGATGAAAATGTGTATCACGTCTTTGTGTGGCACGCGAATCTTTTCACGTTTCATATTTGCGACAATTCTTTCAACTCCCGCCGCATAACCAACCGCTGGAGTTGGCTTTCCGCCAAGAAGTTCCACAAGCCCATCATATCTCCCACCACCACCAATTGCATTTTGAGCACCTTCCGTTTTATCCCAAAATTCAAAAACGGTTTTCGTATAATAGTCGAGTCCACGCACAAGATAAGGATTTTCAACAAATTTAATTCCAAGTTCTGTTAAATATTCCTTCAAATCTTCGTGAAATTCTTTTGATTCAGCATCAAGATAATCAGCGATTTTAGGTGCAATTTGAGCCAAAATTCGGCAATTCTCTTCCTTGCAATCAAGAAGCCTCATCGGATTTGTTTTAAGTCGCGTTTTACAAAGCTCGCAAAGCGATCTTTCTTTATCAAAATAAAAATCCTGCAAAACTCGCATATATTCTTTTCTGGATTCCGGCGTACCGATCGAATTCAATTGAACTGTGAATAAATCGGCAATCCCGAGATCTTTATTTATCAAATTCGCGAGATAAATTGTTTGCGCATCAAGAGCCGCATCGCTTTCGCCAATAACTTCAAAACCAAGTTGCCAAAATTGTCTGTATCTGCCTTTTTGCGGCCTGTCATAACGGAAATGTGGCTCAATATAATAAAGCTGAACCGGTTGCGGCAAAGCCTGCATATTATTCTGAATATAAGATCTGACAACGCCGGCTGTTCCTTCAGGTTTCAAAGTCAAACTGCGACCTTTCCTATCTTGAAAAGTGTACATTTCCTTGGAAACAACGTCTGTGTCATTACCAATTGCGCGTTGAAATAATTGTGTAAATTCAAACATCGGCGTGCTGATTCTGCGGAAACCGGCTTGGCGCAATCGATGGCGAACAACTTTTTTTATATAAGTGTAATATTCGTGATCATTCGGAAGAATATCGTGAACGCCTTTTGGCGTTTGAAGCGCTCCACCGGGGCTTATTGTGCCCTCATCATCAGTATTTGGCATATAAAAAATGATTAAATTTCGAGTAATTTAAATTATATAGTAAAAAGGTTGGTATAACAACTTATACGAATGTCTGCGATTATTTAGAACTTGACAGTTAATAGATCTTAAGTCATAATATTTCCCTTATCATATAATAACCAAAAATATGAATAAAATACTTCCAATAATAGTTACGGCTTTAGGATTGGTAGTGGGTGGTTGTAGCTGTGAACGTGAATACGAAGAGGAAGATTTACAAATTGATGCGAACTGTAGATCCGAAAAAGGGAGAGAAGACATCGAACAAGACTATGCGACGTTAAAGGCTATAATGGAAGAAATTTCGAATTATTGTGGTCCTATATTGGAAAATGGATGTGGTGAAGGCGGATGTTTTGAGGCATCTGGCTCAATAACGAAACCATATAAGAGAATGATGACCGCTAGTGGCAGAGTGGCAGGTGAAATAAAAGATGTGCCATACGCGTCTTTTGAAATGTATACATATGCGGGAAGTCAAGCATCTGGCAAAATGGACCTGGCGAAAGGCTGTTTCAGGGGAGTTATTGATAGAGTGGCAGAGGGTAAAAAAAATTGTAGTCCAACACTTAGACAAACTCTAAAACAAACAGTTCCCGCGCAGCAAAAATTTGCTGATCAGGACAGGAGAATGAGGGAAAGAACAAAAAGGTAAATAAATATTTATGCAACCATTACGTTTACATCCGGCAGACGAAGAATGGCTTCGCGTTTACGCAGAGGAGCACCCAATGACAGATATGGATCGTGAAAAATTAATACAAGGTTTATTAGAACGCGAAGAAAGACGAGAAAAAGCTTTGATAGAAAGCCTTGATCCACACATCCAAGCAAAGAGAGGCACGGTAAGAGCCGTGATAGCCGCATTGCTGTTGATGGCGGTGTCTATGTGTTCTGAAAAATGTTCGGATAATGTTAGTAATTGGTTTTCAGGGAGCGCATTGCAACAGATTCTTACAAAACCGGAGTCCCCTAAAACTCAGCCGACGCCTCTACGTATTCGCCCGGATAGATCGCATCCGGAAGTGAAATGGATTTAAAATATCCCGCGCTCGCAATCATTGCCGCATTATCGGTGCAATATTCAAATCTTTGAGGGTAGCGAAAGATAATCTTTGCTCCATTTGCGCTTTTTACTTCTTTTAATCGACGTGCGATTTCTTCACGCAATTTTGTGTTTGCAGAAACGCCACCGGCCAAATGCACTTCTTTTATATTCGGATATTTTTTTACAGCCATCATTAATTTCGTCGCAAGCGCATCGATAACGGCTTCCTGAAAGCTCGCAGCAACATCATTTACAAACTTTTTCGTAGGTTTTTTGCCTGCACGTTTTTCTTTTTCCATAAAATAGAGAACAGAAGTTTTGATTCCTGAAAAACTAAAATTAAAAGTATTGTCTTTCATCATTGCGCGTGGAAATTTAAAAGCATTTTTATTGCCGGTTTCAGCAGCTTTCATGATTGAAGGTCCGCCTGGATAAGGAAGTCCAAGAAGCCTCGCGACTTTATCAAAAGCTTCGCCCGCCGCATCATCAACAGTTTCTCCAATAAGCTCGAATTTCATATGATCGCGCATTAAGAAAATTTCATTGTGTCCGCCGGAAACGGTCAGGACGAGGATTGGAAATTTTGGCGCCGTTTCCATTTCTGCCTCCGTATCCA